>JALHPG010000005.1 GCA_022842625.1 Bacteroidia bacterium
GAACTGCAAAACATACTGTTTGAGAAGGGTATTATATATAATCGGCAAAAAGACGAATGTCGAAGTGTCGAGCAAAACGAATTTATATATACAATTGCCCAATTATCAAAGGAAACACCTACCTTCGGAGAACAAAAAAAAAATAATTTAACCCCAACTTCGGTTCGCTCACCCTGAGCGGAGTCGAAGGGTGGAAGAAATTAATTAAGAGCATAATTTCATATAAAGGCTTCGACTCCGCTCAGCCTGACGAACATAATAGTAACTATACACCTGTCAGGTTTTAAAAACCTGACAGGTGTGAACAAAAAAAGCCCCGTCAAAAAATGACGAGGCTTTTAAAACAAATAAAATTTGAAATTATTTTCCTAGTGCTTTTTTCAAATTGTCATCAATAGCAGCTAAAAACTCTTCAGTGTATAAATAGTGCTCACCATGTTTTACATTGTTACCGTGTGCGCAAACAGCTAAATCTTTAGTCATTTTACCGCTTTCAACAGTTTCAACACAAACTTTTTCTAATGTTTGAGCAAAGTGAATTAATTCATTATTACCATCTAATTTACCACGGAATTCTAAACCTCTTGTCCATGCAAAAATACTTGCAATTGGATTTGTTGAAGTTGGTTTTCCATTTTGGTGATCACGGAAGTGACGAGTTACAGTTCCATGAGCTGCTTCTGCTTCCATAATTTTTCCATCAGGAGTAATTAATACAGAAGTCATTAATCCTAATGAACCAAAACCTTGTGCAACTGAATCTGATTGAACGTCGCCATCATAATTTTTACAAGCCCAAACAAAACTTCCGTTCCATTTTAATGCACTTGCAACCATATCATCAATTAAACGGTGTTCGTAAACGATACCTGCTGCTTCGTATTTTGCTTTGTAATCTGCTTGGTAAATTTCTTCAAAAATATCTTTAAAACGACCATCGTATTTTTTTAAGATGGTATTTTTAGTAGATAAATATAAAGGCCATTTTTTGTTTAAAGCTACATTAAAACAAGAGTGTGCAAAACCACGAATTGATTCTTCAACATTATACATGCCCATTGCAACACCGGGACCATTAAATTTAAAAATTTCGTGCTCAATCACTTTTCCGTCTTCGCCTTCAAACTTCATAGTTAATTTTCCTTTTCCCGGAACAACGAAATCTGTTGCTTTGTATTGATCGCCAAATGCATGACGACCAACAATGATAGGAGACGTCCAGTTGGTAACTAAACGAGGTACGTTCTTACAAACGATAGGCTCACGAAATACAGTACCATCAAGGATGTTACGAATAGTTCCGTTTGGAGACTTCCACATTTGTTTTAAATTAAATTCTTTTACACGCGCCTCATCAGGAGTGATAGTAGCACATTTAATACCAACCTGATATTTTTTAATTGCTTCAGCAGCATCAATAGTAACTTGGTCATTAGTAGCATCGCGGTGCTCCATTCCTAAGTCGTAGTATTTGATATCAATATCTAAATAAGGAACTATTAATTTATCTTTAATAAATTTCCAGATAATTCGGGTCATTTCATCACCGTCTAGATCAACTACGGGATTTGCTACTTTAATTTTGCTCATATACTAGGTTTTAAGATTTTTTCAAAATACTTCACAAAATTAGAAAAGGTTGTGTAAGTACCAAGTTTTTTTTGATTAATATTTATTGATTTTAAACTATTATATTTGAACAAATTTATATTGAATGAAATTTCACAAAGAAGGTTACGTTAGCTTAGTATTGGTGCTTGTTTTTAGCGCAATTATTATATTTATAGCACATCATTTTTTCCCCACTTTTGCCATTGCACATTGGTTTGCCTACGTTTTAAGTGCATTCTTAACCATTGTTATTGTTCAATTCTTCAGACACCCAACCCGCCAACACACTAAAGGCGATAATCTTATCATTGCCCCGGCTGATGGGAAAGTAGTGGTTATTGAAGAAACCACCGAAAACGAGTACTTTAAAGATAAACGTTTACAAGTGAGCATTTTTATGAGCCCTATTAATGTGCACGTTAACCGTTACCCAATTGCAGGTGTTGTTAGCTTTTTTAAATACCATCCCGGTAAATTTTTAGCTGCCTGGGAACCAAAAAGCAGTACCGATAACGAGCGTACGACCATTGTTGTAAAACACGCAAATGGCACTGAAATTCTTTTCAGACAAATTGCAGGAGCTTTGGCCCGCAGAATTGTATGGTATTGCAAACAAGGTGATATTGCCGAACAATGCGGTGAAATGGGCTTTATTAAATTTGGATCTCGTGTTGATCTTTTTTTTCCTATTGGAACAAAACTTAATGTAAAAATTGGTGATGTTGTCAAGGGATCTCAAACGGTGATAGCGGAGTTTTAAGCCACTAATTTCACGAATAATACTAAACAATTTAATTACTAATTAATGGATTTTGCAATGCTTGCATGCAAAATATTATTTCTATAATCCTAACCTTAACCGGCTAAAAAAATTCATTTTGTGAAATTAGTGTAATTCGTGGCTTAAAAAAACGCCCTTATCTGCGCTCCGCCCAAATGCACGGCATTTGAATTTGGTGTTTTTCTTCCGTTATAATTAATGCTTATTTGAATGTTACTATTTAAATTACGTTGGTAAGATAATTCCCAGGTAACATTTTGACCTTTACTTAACGCGTTTAGCATCTCATAAGCAATTGGTGAGTTTTCGGTGTCGTTATACTTTATTAAAACAAGATCCATTCGTCCGGTTAAACTTCCTTTTTCGGTTTGATTGAATTTTAGTTCGCCTGCAAATGTATTAATGAATGCCGTTTGAAAACCGCCTTCAATTTTATTCTTCTTTTCATTGTATTTATAAATACCGCTCATTCTAAAAACCGTATTTGGCTGAAAGATCAATCGCTGCTCTGATTCATATGCCTCGATAAAATAATTACGCGTAGAGAAGAATTGAGAAGCATTTGATTTTTGACTAAAAGTACCGCTGCTATTGATCGCCCAGGCTTTTAAAAAATTAATTCGGGCTTTTACTTCGTGTGATAATAATGTTTTTCGTTCGATGCCATTTACTAAAAGTTGCTTTGCCTGATTGTTGATGTAAGTGTAATCGGCACCAAACACAGCCGAGCTTTGATTAAAGAAAATACTTTGTCGTAAATTATTATTGCTAGCTAAAATAGATGTATCCCGTACATCTAAAAACGGATTAAAATTTAAAACATCACCATTGTCGGCTGTTTTGCCATCAACCCTAAATACAGTTTGTGTTACCCACCGATTTATAAATCGCGAAGCGCCATTTTTTGGTTGTTTAATTAACGAAGCGGGACGCAACGACACCGAAATACTCATTTGGTTTTGTAACACTTTTACATATTGGTTTGTGGGTGTAAAGATCCTGATGAATTTTGCCTGATCGCTAAATTGGGCGATCTCAAATTCGTTGATCTCTTTAATACTATTGCCATTATAATCGTTCCAGGCATACTGTCCCTGACCCGGAGCGACTTCCAAATAATAAAACTCTCGCTTATTTTCTAAACCATAACCTGTTTCATAAAATAAACTGGATGTAATTAATCCTTTAAAATAACGAGGATTGTATTCTAACCTACTTAATACGCTATTATCGGGTTTTAAAAAAGTACCAACAACGTTTTTAAGTTCTAATTTACGATAAGTGACTAAAACTGTAATAGGATTATTTTTAATTGAATAGATAGATGATTGTAAACCAATATTAGTGGCAAAGGTACTATCCCGCAATTGATCTCCATATGCTAATTTATCGCGACGCTCTTTATAAAATAATTTTACACTGTTCTTTGAACTATCTGCGTTGGATACACTACCCTCCCATTCCCAGAATTGATAAGCTCTTGGCAATAAGGTTTTATCGGTTGATCGTTTAAACAAATTATTTTCAAATTCATCGCTGTAACTAAATTTTAATTTTTTTATACGTTGTGATATGAGTGTTTTATGCCTATAAAACTCGGTATTTTGTAAGTTTAAATTATCGTTGGTTGTTAAATAACTGCCCACATAACTTGTGGTTAAATTTTTAAATTGATGTCGTGCTAAGGCATTATGACGGATACCCTGATAATTGTTTCCCTCGTTAAAAACGTTTATACCATAAGTAAGCGCAGAACCTTTAGTGCTAATTAATCCAACCTCAGCATTGGCAATGTTTTGGTCGTTCAATAAAATAGAGGTTAAAGGTCTGTTCCAATCACGATCAAACTCAATACTTCTAAAACGTTCAACCTGACGAAATTGTTTTTGTAAAAATTCGTAACCAAAATTATAAATAACTTTAGTTTGGTTTTTTAAAGAATCTGTTTTTAAAATGTTTTGATTTTTACTATTGATCTTTACGCCGCTTCCTTCATCGTTACCTTTATCGGATGTACTAAATTGGTTGATGTCGTTTTTCGTATAAACACCTTCAACATTTACGCTATTATTTGTTGTAAGTGAATACGAAAATCCGCCGGTTAGCATTTGATTTTGCTTGGGAGTAACCAAGGGAATAACGGGTTCAAAACTACCTTGGGGTATACCGCCAACCGGCGCAACCCATAGATAAACTCTGCCATTTGCGCTAGAACTCACCTGATTATAGTTTCCTTTACCCGCACCTACATTACTGAATTTTAAACGGTATTTTGCACTATCAGGATTAGTACTGTAAACGTATACATTTGTATATAAAACACTATTTACGGTACTATCTACGCTGCGGTAAAACACATCACTATTATTAAATGCGGCAGTTTCTACACCTGTATAAACAGCTTTATCTATTGTGTCGCCAATTGCAATTAAAACATTTTTTTGTTGTTGTGATAAGGTTTGTTGCAAGGGTTTATTTTTATTATCCTGTTCGCTATAAACATTAAAAAATATATTCGCTTTTTTACTTTGAATTTCTTCGCCGAAGAAAAATAAAGAACGGGCATAATTTCGTTCAGCATACTGAAACTCAGCAACTACACGTTTATCTTTAGTGATAATTTGTTTTGCGGTAAATGTTAGCTCTCCGGTATTGTAATCTATTATGTAATCATTCTCTTGTCCGCGTTGTAATAATTTTCCATCGATGTATATTTTTTCAGTACCACTTAAAATTATAATAAACGGCTCATTATCTGCACCCCGCATACGGTATGGCCCTTGATTGTTTTCGGTTCCGAAAAATATTTGTCTGGAAAATTTACCGCGAGATACTGCACCTGCAACCTGCGTTTTAAATAGTAAAGGTTTTTTTGCCGCACTATCTAAATAATTATTTTCGAGATAAGCACCTTGGGCTCTTTTGTAAAAATTCATAAAGTAAGAATTTTGCGGGCGCGCCAATTGATAATCACCAACAACTAATTTTGTAGTAGTATTATTTAACTGAATAAAAACTTTATCAAACTCCTGCAATTGCGCGGTTGTTCCATCTGCCTGAAAGGGAATATTATTATCCGTTGCGGCCAATATCATGTCAATTTCGGGAGTGAGCTTACCGCTTACCTGTAAATTTAAATTGGAGTTAACCACCACATCCTGATTATTTCCAAACGAAATTCCGCGACTGATATTTCCGTTTTTATTTAACCCATCGTTTTGAAATAAATTATCTTGTTTAGGATTTATTGAATTATAATTTATATTGAACGGATTATTAGGTTTAGAAAGATCGGTGTAAAGTATGTTTGGATCTTTATGGAAATAATTATTTTCGAAGTTGTAAGGAAAGCGTTTGTAGGAAACTAAAATACTATCCGGTTTTTTGCCGGTAAATATTAATGCGTGAGCTTTATAATTTACTTTGGGGAAATTGAGTGAATCGCCTAAAGGAAAAGTTTTAAAATTTACGCTTCCCGGAACCAGACTTAGGCTATCTAAAACTAAAGTATCGTTAAGGGTTTTAAAAAGTTTTTTTTGATTTGGGTTAAATATTTGGGCAGTTCCTTTTAAAACCATAAAAGAAAACACCATTAGAATCCCTAATCGCCGCAAATACACCATACAATAACGCTTTTAAAGATACAAAATTGTTTAAAACAAGGGTTTTTAGAGCTAAATGCTAAGATCTATTCTCAACCTTGGCTTATAAGGTATTATAGGTGAAAATATTTTCGCATCATAAATAATTATTGTAATTTAAACTCATCCAAAAAACCATTAAAATGAATAGATTCCTTTTTATACTAATTTGCAGCTTAGCTTTTTTTGGAAGTAGTTTTGCTCAAGACAAAATTAAATTAAAAACCGGAGATGTAGTAAAAGCAAGGGTTTTGAAGGTTTCAGGGAGTGATATCACCTATTACAAGATCTACAAATTAAAAGACCCAAAATTAATTTTACCAAAATCGGAAGTAGAATACATTCAATATGAGAATGGAAAAATTGTTTACATGTCGGCCAAAAGCCCAATAAAAAAAGGCACTAGCGGCAATCCAAAAAAACCGGTAACGAAGAAAACTACTACTAAGAAAAAATAGTTAACGATTCAATTCTGCAATCGTTAAACTTGCCATTAAACCAATTCCTGTTTCCAGAGCCGATTCATCGATATCAAAGGTAGCTGTATGAACACCAGATGTGATCGCCTTTTCTTTATTGCCTGTACCTAAACGATAAAAACAACTTGGTACTTTTTGAGTAATAAACGCAAAGTCTTCTGCGGTCATGCGTAAAGGTAACTCCTCCACATTTTCTTTTCCTAAATAATTTTGAGCAACCGCAAAACAAGCGTTTGTAAAATCAATATCGTTCACTAAAAAAGGATATCCTTTTTCAATTCTTATAACAGAGGCGATTTTATATTTATCAGAAATTGTTTTTACTATACGTTGTAACTCATGATGAACAATTGTTCTCCATTTTTCATCCATGGTTCTAAATGTTCCTTCCATCTCAACTTTTTCGGGAATAACATTAGTAGCACCTTTGCCTTCTATCTTACCAAAAGCCACAACGGTTGGCGTAGTTTCTCCTAATGTGCCCTTTAATGCGCCCGGCTTCATAAAATGGTTATTAATTTCAAGTATTATTTCTGAGGCTATCAATAATGGATTAACATAATCTGCAGGCATAGCAGCGTGACCACCTTTACCGTTTACTGTTATGTATAACTCATCGGTGCTTGCCATATACATGCCACTTTTAAATCCAACTTTACCCGCTTCCATACTTGGAAAAACATGCAGGGCAATTGCTTTATCAACTTTTGGGTTTTCTAAAACACCGGCATCTATCATTAAACTTGCTCCACCCGGCAATAGCTCTTCTCCCGGTTGAAACATTATCTTAACCGTTCCTTCAAACTCGTCCTTTAGCTCGTTTAAAATAAAAGCAGCTCCTAATCCGATCGCCGAGTGAACATCGTGTCCGCAGGCGTGCATCACGCCATTGTTAATAGATTTGTAAGGCACATTATTTTTTTCTTCAATAGGCAAAGCATCCATATCGGCGCGCAAAAGAATGGTTCTTTTAGTTGGATTTTTTCCTTTTATCAAAGCAACAATTCCTGTTTCAACGTAACCGGTTGTAAATGCTATTCCGGCTTCAGAGAGCTTACTTTGGATATACTGAGAAGTTTTAAATTCTTTAAAAGAGAGTTCAGGATGTTGGTGTAAATATCTTCTTATTTCGAGAACCTTTTGAAAATAAGTTTTAGATAAACTTTTTATTTTATTGGTAAGTTCCATTATTTATTCCACAACATTTTAATGCCAACTAAAATTAAAACAACAGCAAAAATTTGTTTTACTGCTTTAGTATCAATACTAATAGCTGTTTTACTTCCAAAATAACTGCCCACAAAGAAAGTAATTGCCATAATTGCTGCAAATTTAAAATCAATATTACCGGCTTTATAATAATTGAAAACACTTAATAAACCTATTGGTAACAAAAACATAAAAATAGTTGTTCCTTGTGCGGTTTTTTGATCCATCTTTAATAAATAAACCAATACCGGCACAATAATGATTCCTCCACCTATACCAACCAAACCACTTAAAAAACCGGCAATTAATCCTATAACTAAAAGAATGATGATAGTATTTGACATATTAAAAATCGGTTGCTAAAGAAAAACCTACAACTCGCTTCTGCACTTCCCAATTATCAATTCCCCAGCCCAAGTCAAGTCGAACAAAATACCCTAATAAACGTGACCGCACACCAAAACCCATTCCGCCAACTAAATGATTTTTTGGATTATTTACAGTTACTATAATATTACTTCCTTCATACGGATAAACATTTATATTCTCAGTATTTTCTTTACTCAATGGATTCCAACCGGTCCATGCCATGCCAACATCTGTAAATCCTATTAACTGAAAATTATTTAAAAAATCTGATCGTAAAGGATAATTTATTAGATACCTCACAATTGGAATTCGTAATTCGGAATTATAAACCAAAAAATTATTCCCATTACGAATATTTTGCTTAAAACCACGCATGTTGGTTGCTATGGTTTGAAAGCCATATTGCTCGGGTTTTACAACATTAATGTTATTGTTAAACGAAGGATTTAACCAATTATCTACGCCTCCTAAATAAAATATCAATCGGTCTGTACCGGCCGAATTGCCGCCTGCAATACGATTACACCAAGTAATTTGACGATGCACTTTTTGATAATGACGGGCATCAAAACCTGAGGTAAATAAATTCCTATTCTCATCATCTTTAATTTGCCAATACTCCGTCCAAATTTTAAAACGAAAACCATTCATGATGTTTAACATCACATTACGGGTATTATCAAAAACATATTCAACTCTTGCACCCGCCATATTTTGAAACTCGGGTTTTAATGGTAATGGAAAATCTCCATTCGAAAGCGGTACAAATCGATCGTTACGATACAACAATGAACCACGGATAGATGCTACCGGACTAAAAGGATATTTTATTTTATACGCCAGCGAATGTGTATTTACTTTTGCATAAAAATTAGAAATTCTATCGTTTGAAAGATCAACGCGCGCAAAAGTTTGGCGATCTACTAAAAATTGATGATCGACTAATTTCTTTCGGCGTTCCAAAGAAATCATAAATTCATTATCTAAAGATGGATTTATTCTAAAACCGGCAGTTATTCTCTGGTCTTCAAAAAGATCGCTAATAGCAACCTTGGTTAAAAAATTAAATCCGGGATTTAAGTATAATGGTGAAGCCCCCCCAGAAAATACTTGATAATTATTTGCTAAAAATGAATTGTCAAATTGTGTTACAACATAATCTGTATAAAAGGATGTGAAATAATTTTTTTGGATAGGGAAATTAAAAAGATTTGCATTTGTTTTTTTACCGGTAGAATCTTTTCTATTTGAAAGATTATTACTCGCAACTGTTGACGTATTTACCGCATTGTTTTTATCGCCTTCAAATTTATAGTTATCAAAATCTATTCCCTTACCCGAATCATCTTTCTTATTTGGCAAAATTGATTCAGGTGCTTTTACTTCTTTGTTTTCAGAAATATCAACCATTACAGGTCGAGCAGAAATTTTTACCCAGGTTTGCAAAGGATCTTTAATAGTAATTTCGTTTAACTTACTAATTGGTGAAACCAATAACATGTTTTTTCCGTTTGCATAGATAACCTCGCCAACATGAGTATTTTGGTTATTAATATGATGTTCTAAAATATTTCTGTCGAAATTTGTGATAGGCTTTGATTTAAAAAAATACCGGTAATGCTCGGTCGTATCTACGAAAGAGATAGAGCTATCAAACTCGGCAATGTAACGGTTATAAATACCATTCTTCTCGCTCAAATAACAAATATAGTTGTTATTAAAAGTTTGCGGCTGAGTTTCATTTGTTTCGGGTGTATTGGTTACCCTAACCATGGCTTTATTGGTGAATGGATATTGCGCCATGAAAAGATCCATATTTTTATTTATTTTATAAAAATATTTTGCATCATCAGTAGCTTTAATAGTATCGCCTACCCTATTACTTTCAAAAATAACCTGCTTATTCCCTTTAATAAATACAGGATTATTATCGTCCCAGATATCATTGGTTAGTTGTTCAATAGCGCTTGTGTTTAATGAAAAAACAAAAATATCACTTTGTCCCTTCCCCTTTTTTACTGCACTGATCACTAATTTTTTTCCATCAGGGCTAAACGAAAAACTATTTACTTTTTCAAAGCCGGGCAAATTACGAATTACCTTTTCGTTTTTTTCAATATCCACTGTATGAATGATCAATTGATCCTTTTTTTCATATATCATAAACACAATATCACCATTAGGATGCCAACCTAATAATGGATAATTGTAGTCAGGTAGCTGCTCAACTTTTGGTCCGAATTTTAATAATCTTTTTTGTTTATTTTCTCCTACGGTTTTTAAATACACGCGCACTTGATTTAATTCACTACGAGCATAAATAACCTGTTTGCCATCGGGACTAACTTTTAACTGATAATACTGCCGAGTAGTTTTATACTTTTTTAAAACGCTGTTATTATTAATTGGAGACTTTCTTAAAGTATCTTTATTTATAAATAACCTACGATTATAAGCATCGGTAAAATCGTAAACTAAATTAGAAAGCGATACACCAAGAACGAATAAAAATGCGTTATCAGGACTACGAGTAACCCTGGTCATATAAAGCAAGTTTGGAATAACCGCCTCGCCATAAGACTCTACAACATACGCCCATAACGAATGACCTGCAAGAACGGCCGCTTTTCCTTCTAAACGATTAAAGTGACTAAGATGATCGTTCTTAATTGCATCATAAGTATAATTATCTGTATAAGAGGTGTTGCCTTCTGAAATGTAACTCACCAAGCCGTTAACATACCATGCAGGTAAATTGAGTAAAGTAGAATTGCGCAACATTTCGCGAGCATTGCCTCCATATAAGATCTGATTGATTAAAATTTGTGCTAAACCTGCTTTGATCTGAACATCTAACTCGGCATGCGAGCCGTTAAAGAACACGCTCATTTTATTACCGATTATTTTGGTAACTCCACCAATGTTTGTTTGCTCATCGCTACTTAATCCTAAATTACTTTGTTTAAAATCATTTTGATTATTATAAACCAAAATACTTATTTTTTCTTCGCTTTGATAATCTAATTTCTTTTCTAGGAGCGGTAGCTGTTTATTTACTGAAACAGAAACGTATTTAGAAATTTCTCCACCTCCCTGATAAGAATAAACTCGGTAGCGTTCAAAATCAAAATAGGTCCAGTTAAAATTTTGATACTGGATCCTGTTTTTTCCAAAATCCATTTGATGACCATAATTAAACTGCGCCTTCATCAACACAGATGAAAGGAGGAATAAAAAAACAATATAACGTTTAACTGAGATCATATTTCAGGAACATTAAAGATACGAAATTTGTTTAATTTTATTGTGCTTTAAAGCTAATAAATTAACTTACTCTAACATTTTAAGATCGCCAACCGCATTACCCGCTATTCCTTTAATTGAACCGTAAAACTGAGTAGTATTTAACAATACTTTATCCAATTGTTTTTCGCGCTCTTTCCAGATCTTTTCCATTTGGATCTTTTCTCGAGTAATACCATCTTTTAGTGCTAAAAAACCCTCAACAACCGCCTCAATATTTTGTCTGAACTCATTGGCAGTAAGATAATTATATAACATCTGCATTTTATCTCCTTTGTTTTCCTGACTTACCATGGCAGTATGTATTTTTAATAAACTATCGCGCAATAAAAATGCAAGGGGCTTAACATCACTAAATCTGCAGATCCAAACACCATCTTTAAATCCAAAACTTTCCATGTCTTTTGGAAGGGTTTCGGTAACAATTACAGCAATATCTGCTTGTTGCGCGCGCATATCGCGTTTTAGTTTTTCTATCCATTCATTAGTAAAAGCCTTTGTACGTTTACTCTCGTAAATTATTTTACCACACATATCGCCCATGTTGTTTTTTACATACTGAACGCAATCGGCACCCTTAACTCCTTTTGCAACTTCCTCTATCGAATCTAAAGGAAATGTTGCTTTTAGCAACTCTTCTAAAGCCAATTCTAACACCTCGCCTTGCAATTGCATACTTCCTTGTTCGGCCTTACGGCGCATGGTTTCAACCAACTCGGCCTGATCGGTCAGTTTTTTTTCAAGTTCCTTTATTTTAAGATCCGAACGCTCGCTCTCCATTTTTTTTACTCTATCTTCTATCTCCTTTTGGCGAGCAACCATCTGCTTCTCCATATCAAGTTTTAAGCTCTCTTCACGCTCTTTGATCTGCTTTTCTTTTTGCATTAACTCCAATTCTTTAACCTGACTTTCTTTAAGTTTTTGCGACTTATCTGTTAACTCTTTGTTAAGCATTTCCATTTGCAAGGCCATTTCGGAAGCGGCTTTCTTTATTGCCTCTTGCTCCAATTGGGTTTTTGCTAAACGTAATTTATCAGCTAAGATCTGTTCTTGATTCTCGCCTTGTGTCTTAATAAGCTCTGCTTCCTTTGCCAATTGAGCTTTTTCAGCTTCAAACTTCAGCTTATCTTCATTATAACGTTTAAGATAACGGCTTTTTATATCATCTTCTATCTTTTGCGACAAGGCATTCTCGATAGGAAATTCGTATTTACAATTTGGGCAGGTAATTGTTGAATTGTTGCTCATAACTAAAGTATGGTTTTATGTAAATTTACACTTAATAGTTTTTTAATTTGATGGTTTTTATTAAAACATTAATAACATGAAGGAGCTGACTTTAATACGCCACGCAAAAAGCGATTGGGGAAACGAAAACCTGAAGGATATTGACCGGCATTTGAACGAAAGAGGGTATAGCGATGCTTATCAATTAAGCGATTGGTATTTTAATAATCACGAAGTTCCGCAAATGATATACACTAGCACTGCCACACGCGCTTTAAACACAGCGTTGATATTTGCTCGCGCTTTGAATTTTGACATGAAGAATTTTGTTTTAGAAGAAACTATTTATGAAAGTAGTGTTGCAACTCTTTTATCGATCATTAAAAAACAATCCGATTCAAAAAGTTCATTAATGCTGTTTGGTCACAACCCAACAATAACAGATCTTTTTAATGAATTGTGCAAAGATGTATTTATAGATAACATTCCCACTTGCGGCATAATGAAAATAAATTTTAATACAAATTCATGGAAAGAAATAAGCGATAAAAATTCAAAACTTAACTTTCATAAATTTCCAAAAGACTATAAAAACAATAAATAACGTACTATACTAACCAAATGAAGAAAAAAGAAGCCCCGTATATTAACCGAGAGATAAGTTGGTTATCCTTTAACGAACGTGTTTTACAAGAAGCTGCCGATCCAACCACACCAATAATTGAACGATTAAAATTTTTAGGCATATTTAGTAATAACCGCGATGAATTTTACCGCGTTAGAGTAGCAACCGTAAAGCGTTTAGTAAAACTTGGCAAAAAAGCCCTTGCAATTTACGATGAGGATCCGAAAGAATTATTAACACGCTTACAACGAAAAGTAATTGAACAGCAAATTAAATTTGAAACTATTTATCAGGAAATTTTAAAAGAATTAGCTATTAACAATGTATTTATTATTAACGAAAAACAATTAACTGCAGACCAACAAACATTTGTAAAAAATTATTTTCACGACGAGATCATTTCTACTTTATTTCCGGTAATGATAGATGAAACAAAGCCATTTCCATTCTTAAAAGACAAGGCAAGCTACTTGTATTTAAAAATGGAATCGATCGTTAATAATCAAAAAAACAAATATGCGATCATCGAAATTCCGTCAAAAATAATTTCACGATTTGTGGTTTTGCCAAAACAAGGCAACAAACATTTTATTATGCTCTTAGATGATGTTATTCGTTTTAATACCGATCAAATATTTGATGTATTTGGTTTTAGAACCGTTGAATCATACAACATAAAATTAACCAGAGATGCTGAGTTAGATATGGATAACGATGTGAGTAAAAGCATGATCGAAAAAATATCTAAAAGTGTTAAAGCCCGTAAACAAGGATTGCCGGTGCGGTTTGTTTATGATGCAGCAATGCCAAATGATATGTTACGTTACATTATGCGTAAATTAGGTATGGCAAAAAAAGACAATGCCATTCCGGGTGGACGATATCATAATTTTAAAGATTTTATAGGTTTCCCTAAACTTGGCGAAAAAAATCTTTCTTACAATAATCCTCGTTTATTAGAACACAAGTATTTAATTAACAACCCGCTTTCAACTTTGCGCGCTATAAAAAGTCGTGATATTTTATTACACTATCCATATCATACCTATAACCATATAATTACACTGCTGCGAGAAGCTTCTATTGATCCGGTAGTTGAAAGTATTAAGATCACACTTTATCGAGTTGCCGATTCATCTAAAATTGCAAACGCCTTAATTAACGCTGTAAAAAACGGCAAACAGGTTACAGTGTTAGTAGAATTACAAGCGCGCTTTGATGAAGAGAATAATATTTATTGGGCTAACAAATTACAAGAAGAAGGTGCAAATGTAATTTATGGCGTGCCGGGCCTAAAAGTGCATTCAAAACTTTTTTTAATAACAACGCGTGAAGCAGGGAAAATAATAAAATACGCCCATATTGGTACCGGAAACTTTAACGAGCAAACAGCAAAAATTTATACCGATTTTTCTTTGCTAACTTGCAACAAATTAATTACTGAAGACTTAACGAAGGTGTTTGATTTTTACGAAAACAACTTTAAGGTGTATAATTTTAAAGCTTTAGTTGTTGCGCCTTTTTATATGCGAAAAACATTTTTAGATCTAATTCAAAAAGAAATTCAATCTGCAAAAAGTAAAAAACCTGCCGCCATTACTTTAAAAATGAATAGTTTGGTAGATAAAGAAATGATAGAAAAACTTTACGAAGCAAGTAAAGCAGGCGTTCAGATAACTTTAATAATTAGAGGGGCCTGCTCATTGGTTACTGATTTTGCAGGCTGGAGCGATAATATTAAAGCGTATAGTATTGTAGATAAATATTTAGAGCATACACGTGTTTTTATTTTTTATAATGGTGGTGATGAAAAAATATTTATTTCATCAGCCGATTGGATGAGCCGTAACCTGGATAGCAGAAGTGAAGTAGCCGTTCCAATTTTTGATGAAGAAATTAGATCACAAATAAAAGAAATTATACGCATTCAATTATCGGGTAATACTAAAGTGAGGATCTTGGATAAAAAGCAAGAAAATACTTACAAAAAAGCTAAGCCGGGAGAAAAGAAAGTACGCGTTCAAGATGAAGTGTACACGTATTTAAAAACTGACAAAGAAAAATACTTGAATTTAAATAAAACAAAAAAAATAATTTATAACTAATGGTTTTTGCAGCGATTGATATTGGAAGTAATGCTATGCGATTATTATTTTGCAGGGTTTACATTTTGGATGGGAAACCCCATTTTAGTAAAGAAGAGCTTTTTAGAATGCCTATTCGATTAGGTGAAGATGTTTTTACCATTGGAAAAATATCTGAACAAAAAACCGAAAAACTAATTACCGCATTAAAAGGGTACTCTGAATTAATTAAAGCTTACGGCGTAGTAAGCTACAGAGCTGTTGCCACCAGTGCCATGAGAGACGCAGCAAATGGCAGCCAGATAATCTCTCGCATCAAAGCAGAAACGGGATTAAATGTAGAAATTATTGACGGAAAGAATGAGGCATCATTGGTATTCTCCAATCACATCGAAGAATTATTAAACCCTCGTTGGGCTTATTTATATATCGACGTTGGCGGTGGAAGTACCGAGTTAACCTTATACTTTAATAACAAAGTTGTTGCTGCAAGATCATTTAATATAGGCACCGTAAGAATGCTGTTAGATAAAGTAGATAAGAACGAATTTGAAGAGATGAAGATCTGGCTTAAGAGAAACACTGTAGGCATTCACCCATTAAGTGCCATTGGATCTGGCGGCAATATCAATAAGATCTATAAAATGAGTGGTAAAAAAGAAACCAAGCACTTAAGTTACGAGAGACTAAAAGGCATTTATGATATGTTATGTTCTTACACCTATCAAGAAAGAATTGAGCGTTTAGACCTAAAACCCGATAGAGCCGATGTTATTGTACCTGCTGCGAAAATATTTTTAACCATTATGAAAAATGCAGCTATTGAAAAAGTATACGTGCCGCAAATTGGATTATCGGATGGTTTAGTGCATGAAATGTATGAGAATTCGAAAAAAACAAATAAATAACCAAAGGTGCTGATTCAAAACTACATACTCTTTATTTCTTTTGGTATAACTGATGCCATTGATATTTTCTTAGTAGCCATTATCCTCTACCTCGCCTATAATTTGGTTAAAGGCACATCTGCAGTAAATATTTTTATTGGCTTGGCACTAATTTATTTGGCTTATATCGTAATTAAAGCCTTTGATCTTAAATTGCTTTCTTCCATTATTGGAAAGTTTGTAAACGTAGGCGTAATTGCAGTAATGATCGTATTTCAGCAAGAGATACGAAAGTTTTTACTTTATATTGGCTCGAATGAATTTTTACGAAACAAGAATTGGAAAAAGATCTTTAAACTTAATTTTTCTCCTTCTGCAGAAACCGAAATACATTTAAATATTGAGGCTGTAGTTGAGGCTTGTTTTAATATGAGCGAAACAAAAACAGGCGCCTTAATTATTATTGCCAGAAAGTCGGATCTTAAATTTTTTATCAATACCGGAGATTATTTAGACGCCGGATTAACTAGCAGAATGTTGGAAAATATCTTCTTTAAAAATTCGCCTTTACACGATGGCGCGGTAATTATTCAGGACAACAGAATTATTGCCGCCAGATGTGTTTTACCGGTTACCGAAAAAGAGAATTTTCCTGCAAATTACGGCATGCGTCACCGTGCAGCCGTTGGTATTACAGAAAACACAGATGCTTTGGCCATTTCGGTTAGCGAGCAAACCGGTGCCGTTTCGTTTACCATGCACTCCGAAATAACACCCAATATTAACAAACAAAAACTCACCTTTCTGTTAGAAAAAAACCTTAAGCAATTAAACTAAAAACAGTAAATTCGAAAAAAAAATTAATATGACTATTTCAGACGAAAAAGCAGTAACAGTTAATTATTATTTAACTGCAAGTAAAAATAAACAACCGGAAGAATTAATTGAACAAACTTCTCCTGAACAACCATTTGTATTCTTATTTGGTTTTGGCGGAGTATTACCCGATTTTGAATCTAACTTAAGCGGAAAACAAAAAGGCGACAAATTTGATTTTCATATTGGTGCCGCAAAAGCATATGGCGCTTTTGAAAAAGATTACGTGGTTAAAATTGACAAAGCGGCTTTTGAAGTGGAAGGTAAATTTGATGACGCAAGAATTAAAGTTGGCGAAGATATTGAAATGAACGATGCTGAAGGCAACCAGTTAATTGGTAAAGTTTTAGAAATTACTGATGCGCATGTTGAAATGGATTTTAATCATCCTTTAGCCGGTTACGATCTTCACTTTATTGGTGAGGTATTAGAAGTAAGACCTGCTACACAAGAAGAGTTAGATCATGGTCATATTCACGGACCGGGTGGACACCACCACTAAAAAATAAAAAAAAATCATTAAGAGACCTCAGACAGAAAAGTTTGAGGTTTTTTTTATTCACTTCGTTTACTTACCCCGCCAAAATCGTATTTTAATTTTACGATACGAATGGTTTTGTTTTTTGGGTCGCGAATAATAAACGAGTTTAATAAGCCATTACCGGAATCAGTAATATAACTCACTTCCTTTTCTAAAACATCGTTATTATAATGCTTTTCGGAGTATAACTCTTGTTTAGCATCATATTCGTAATTTATTTTCAGATCTATACTTGTATGCGCATTGCCTTTAAATTTGGCAACAGATAATCGATCATTAATATATTCGAACTTATGTTCCTGCATGATCCATGAAGCCACTGTGTAATTTTCAAATATTTCTTTTCTCCTGCCCAAACTATCATAGTTGGTAACTACCTCTTTATACGGCCTGTGCTCTGTGTTTAAATAAGTACACTTAAGCTGGCCTGACGAATATTTTTGATATTGAAAACTATCTTCGCTCAATAAAACCTGATTCCCTAATACGAAAAAAGTTTTATCCTTACTGTTATTTGTTTCTTTAAAACGTAATTCTTTAGTTAAGTTACCTAAAGAATCGTAACGGTAATAACGACTTTCGTAATAATTAAAACCATCATGATAACGCTTTAAAATTAAATTTTTACCTGCATAAAAATAATTTGTACTCACGGTATCGTAAATATAAACGCTCATTATTTTAGTCTCGCCGCCCCTTATCTTCTTTCTTTTTTTATAAACCGGAGGTGTTGTAATTTCTTTCTCAATTGTTTTTATGATGGTAGTATAATAATAGCGTGATAGCATACCATTTGTATCAAAATCATACGACTCTATCAAATTTTTATCTACCGCCACCTGAAAATCTTTTTTGTCGAGAATATCAAAAGTGATCCGTCGGATATTATTTGACTTTATTACTTTGGGATTAAAATTATGTTGCGTGTCAAATGGCGCATCCGTTGACGGCAAAAGCACCTGAGCCTTTGCTGAAATGCAAAAAACAGAAAAAAGAATTATGTAGCTATATTTTTTCAAATTGTAACAATGCCTCGTCAACAGACTCCACCGGTTGCTTACAAGTTCTGTTTTCGCAAACATAAATTAATGTTTTCCGCTCATCGAACCTGTTTAGCATTAATGGTAGATCTGAATCACCAGCGCTAACTGCTAAAATCGCATTAGTTATGCCTTCTTTGTAGAGGCTCAACAACTTTTCATTAACATTGTTACCAACAATGGCTATTTCTTTAAAAGGAAAGAGTAAATGAAGCGCTAAACAGCCCCAGTTGCTGTATCCGGGACCATATGATTTCATTTCGGAGACTACACAATTTAACATTTGCTCTGCCCTTTTTGTCCAATCTTCGTTCCCAAAATAGGTTCCTAAATAAAACAAATTAAGTGCCATCTGAGAATTTGAAGCCGGAATAACATTATCGCTTATCTCAGATGTACGCGCTACTAATTGCGATGATGAATTGTTTGTATAATATAAAAGCTCACTTTTTGGATTTGCAAATTGAGTTAATGCCAATTGCGTTAAGCCTTTTGATTTTCTTAAATAGTCTTCGTTGTTAGTTACTAAATAACAATGTTGCAAAGCTTCAATTGTAAAAGCATAATCATCTAAAAATGCATCAATTTTTGCCGTTCCATTTTTGTAAGTTCTATACAAACTTCCGTCCGACTTTGATAATTTATTCAAAATAAAATTAATAGATGATAAACAGATCTCTTTGTATTCTATATTTCCAAAACTTAAATACGCTTTTGCAAAGGCAGTGCACATCATACCATTCCATGCTGTAATCGACTTATCATCTAAACCCGGCATGATCCGACTTTTAACCTCTTGCTTTAAAATATCTTTACAAGCATTTATTTTTTGATTTAATTCCTCTATGGTTAAACTATATTTTGTTAGCACTTGGGCTAAATTCTCAGAACGCATTAAAATATAATTGCCGTGTTCCCAATAGCCGGTATCGTTAATTTCATAATACTCTGCAAAAACAGAATAATCATCTCCCAAAAGATCTTTAAGATCTAATTGATTCCAAACGTAATACTTGCCCTCTTCCCCATCGCTATCGGCATCAAAGGCTGAATAAAAACAACCTTCTTGTGTGTACCAATATTTTGTTACAAAGTCCAAAGTATCCATTGCAATTTCTTTGTACAAGTTATTTTTAGTGATGGTAAAGGCTTCGCAATACAAGGAAACCAATTGCGAATTATCATAAAGCATTTTTTCGAAGTGTGGCACCTTCCAGATCATATCAGTGCTATATCGCGCAAAACCACCATGTAACTGATCATAAATGCCACCATAGGCCATTTTTGTTAAAGTAAGATCTACGTGCTTTAATAATTCTTGATCTTTAGTTAAAGTTGCATAACGCAATAAATAAACATAATTAGTGGGTAAGGGAAATTTAGGTGCTCTGTTTGGTCCGCCGTGCTCGTTATCCAACAAGGTTTTCCATTTAGTAATACCGGCAGCTAATACTTCTTTGGTTAAAAGCAGGTCGCTTTGCTTTTGAGTGGTTAAAAGTTCTGACTGATTAATGCCATCCGTTAAATTTTGCGCATACTCTATTGCTTTGTCTATATTCTCTGAATACAAGCCTGCTAGGCCATTGAGGACCTCCATCCATCTTTTTTTATTAAAATAAGTACCACCGTATATTGGTCTGCCATCAGGTAAAGTAAAACAATTTAAGGGCCAGCCGCCTTGCCCTGTCATTAACTGAACGGCCTGCATATAAAGCATGTCAACATCCGCACGCTCTTCTCTGTCGACTTTAATATTTATGAAATGGGTATTCATTAATTTAGCTACTTCGGCATCTTCAAAACTTTCATGTTCCATTACATGACACCAATGGCAAGCACTATAACCTATACTAATAAGAACAGGTTTATTTTCTTTTCTAGCCTTTTCAAAAGCTGCATCAGAAAAAGGCAGCCAGTTTACAGGATTATAGGCGTGCTGTAACAAATAAGGACTACTTTCATTTATTAAACTATTTGGGGTTTTGTCTTTGCCTGAATTCATGTAAACTTTATAAGTGGTAAATATTATATACTAAACACACAAATTTAAACATGGTTTTACAGCAAAACCTATATATTTAGTTAAATTTGAATAAATATTTCTTCGAAATAAAAATTCAAAATTTAACCTAAGGAATGAAACGACTATATTGGATAATAGCTATTGGAGTATTAATTATTTTCTCAGTGATCTTAATTAAATACCTTAATGGAAATAAACCTACAGAGGTTTATGTAGAAAAAGCAACCACTAAAACAATAATTGAATTAGTTTCTGCAACCGGAAAAATTCAACCCGAAACAGAATTAAAGTTAAGCAGCGATGTAAGTGGAGAAATTACCGAAATGGCCGTAAAAGAAGGCGACCAGGTAAAAAAAGGAGATCTTTTATGTAGAATAAAACCAGACCTTTATGTTAGCGCTATAGACAGAGTAAATGCCAACGTAAACACTACCAAAGCAAATTTAAAAACTGCCATGGCTCAGTTAGATCAGGCAAAAGCAAATTTAGCGAATAGTGAAGCGACCTTTAACAGAAATAAAAAATTATTAGAACAAAGTGCCATTTCGCAACAGGAATTTGATGGCTTTAAAGCACAATACGAATCGGCTAAAGCAAACGTACAAGCACTTGAAGCAGGCGTGAACGCAGGCCAATACAATATTCAAAGCAGCGAGGCTACTTTAAAAGAGGCAAACACTAATTTAGAAAAAACCTATATCTATGCTCCTGTTGACGGTACTGTTTCAAAACTAAGTGTAGAAAAAGGAGAGCGTGTTGTTGGTGTGAGTGGAATGGCGGGAACAGAGATCTTGCGTTTAGCTAATTTAAACGAAATGGAAGTTAGTGTAGAGGTAAATGAAAATGATATCATTAAAGTTCATAAAAATGATACTGCATTAATTGAAGTTGATGCTTACATGGATAAAAAATTTAAAGGTATTGTTACCGAGATCGCCAACTCATCAAACAGCACAGGTATTTCTGTAGATCAGGTAACCAACTTTGTTGTGAAGATCCGTTTGCTTAGAGAATCTTATCAATTTTTAATTTCAGACAACAATCAAATTCCGTTCAGACCGGGAATGAGTGCCAGTGTAGATATTCAAACTAGAAAAGTTGTAAATGTTATTGCTATTCCTATTCAGGCAGTTACCACCAGAAATCCGGATTCACTAACTACCACAAGCAGTGATGAATTTGATGATCGCGAAGTGAAGGTGAAAAATGACAACGAAGACAAAGACCTTAAAAAAGAAGAGGTAAAAATTAAAGAATATGTATTTATAGTTAATAACGGCTCTGCTAAACAAATAGAAGTAAAAACAGGTATTCAAGACAATGATTTTATCCAGGTCATTTCCGGCTTAACGGATAAACAAGAAGTGATCTGCGGCCCATACAGCGCGGTTTCTAAAAGTTTGAAAGAAGGCACAAAAATAAAAATTGTTAGAAAAGAAGATCTTTATAAAACAGAAAAATAATTGGCTTTAATTTTAAATATTGAAACATCAACCACTGTTTGCTCTGTATCTGTAAGTAATAAAGGTGAATTAATTTCTTTTAAAGAAATAAATAACGGTTACACACATGCCGAAAACCTGCATGTATTTATTGAAGACGCTTTAAAAGAGGCTTCACTTAGCCCTGGCCAATTAAACGCAATTGCAATTAGCAAAGGCCCCGGTTCATACACAGGCTTGCGCATTGGCGTTAGCGCAGCAAAGGGCTTGGCCTTTAGTTTAAACATTCCTTTGATCGCTATAGATACTTTGGAAATAATGACAAACTCTGCGTTATCTCCAGAACATGGTCGGGCGTTTTACTGCCCGCTAATAGACGCGAGAAGAATGGAAGTATACACTGCAATTTATGATAAAAACTTAATGCAGTTAAAAAACACAGAAGCATTAATTGTTGATCCGGATTCGGTAAAACAATTTTCTGAATACACTAAAATTTATTTTTTTGGCGACGGAATGGAAAAATGCAGATCTATTTTAAGCGCGTTAAAAAATAGTGAGTTTATTGTTGACATTTTACCGAGCGCCAAAGCTATGTGCGGTCTGTCGTATAAAAAATATTCAGAAAAAGCATTTGAAGATGTAGCCTATTTTGAACCTTTTTATTTGAAAGATTTTTTGATACTTACAAAGAAAAGTTGACAAGAATTTTAGTCTAGGCGTCATTCCGACGAAGCAGGAATCTATTTAGTAAGCGGCTACCAAATCCGTCACACCCTATTAGATGTTATTTTTTTAAAAATGCCTTCGCTTTCTCAGAATAAAACTGACCCTCTTCCATTATTACATTCAATTGCTTAATGCCCTCTTCCTTTTTACCGCTCTCTATCAAACTTAAAGCATAATAATAATTCGCCTCCTGCAAAAAGGTATTGTTTGAATTTTGGATACAATGAATGAAATAGTCTATTGCCTTTGGGTAACTTTTGGTATAATAATAACACATCGCTCTATAAAAATCACAATTTAGATCTTCATCATTATAAGACGAAATAACATTTAAAGCATAAATGCATTGTTTATAATTACCTTTTTTAAATGCCAATAAGGCTTCGGAAAGTTCCTCATGCAAATAATAATCGGCATTTTGTTTTAAACGCGAACCACTTTTCTCATAATCATCTTTATTAGCGTAAGACACAGGCAATCCAATATTAACAGGAAGTTTAACGTACTGATTCTTCTTAAAATACAAGGCAGCGTAATTAGTCACCTTTAGATCGTGAATATAAGCTACAGGTGCATTTAATATGTATTTTATTTTTGATTCAGGGAAAGTATTGTCTATGATCGTTGACAGATCAATGGGCTGCGTTTGAATTATTACGGCGGTATCTTTTAAATTATTATTTAAATATTGACTTACCGTATCATGATCTCTTTTTGAATTCACAATTGGATTTATAAAATTTTCTCTAACAACATTGATGGTGTCGAGGGATAAAAATTTTTCATTCACCTTTTTTTCAGGAAAATTTTTCGTCTCTAAAATTTTATTTGGGAGATCAGACGAATAGATAGTTGGAGCATTGTCCACCACAAAAAAAACAGAAACACCAATAAACACACCCACTATTAAACTTATAAATCCAAAATAAAAACCATTGTTATACGAAAAAACGCGATTCTTTATCTTAGTATTTAATTCAACCAGATCAGAATCATTAACAGCTACTTTTTCAAAGCCAAGCTGAGCCAAGTAATCTAGATCATCTATTTTATTTTTATTAGCCTGCATTTTTTCTGTTTTTAATTCTTTGTTCAACTAGTAATTTTAAATTTCTTTTCCCGTTTTGTATAAAACTTTTTACTTCGTTTAAAGAAAAATTCGTTTTGTCACAAATTTGCTGGTAACTCTGGTTCTTTAAATAAAACAATTCCACACATACTTTTTGATTTTCTTTAAGATCAGCTAAACAATTTTGCATGTGATCGATCATTTCTTCATCGCTCAGCCCTAATATCTTCTCCTCATCCTCTAAAGACGTTTCGTTTACTTCAAAATCCAAATAACTTTCGGGTAAATGAAATTTATTTTTGTTTTTTCGGAGCTCGCTGATACAATAATTTCTTACAACAAAACTCAACCATCCTTTAAAATTTTTTACCTCTGTTTTTTTAAGTTCAATAATAAGTTTTTCGAATATTTGCATCACTGCATCTTTGGCAATATCCTTATCTCTAAAATAAAACAAACAAACTCCAAAAACAGTTTTTACATGTTTTTCAAAAAGAAGGCCCACAAATTCCTTATCCCCGGATTTAAAATAATTCAGGGCTAATTCCTCATCGGTGGCAAAGTCTCTTTTTTTAAATAACCACATAGATCTGTTTCTTAGTATTAAGACGCAACAATTTTAATATTCCATAAAAATAATTTATTTATGGAATATATCGCTATCCCCGTCTTATTATCAGAAACCGGTTCTAATTATTTATAAACTCTTAAAATAAAAATTATGAAAACTTTAAAACTTAAAACAGCAGTGCTTTCTATGCTATTATTAGTGTTAGGACTTAAAATGAGCGCACAAGGTTACGGTGAAATTCGCGGGATCATTAAAAACACCGAACTAGAACCAATACCATTTGCCACTATAAAAATACTGCAAGGCAATATATTAATTGGTGGAACTCAAACTAATGAACTAGGCAAATATTCCTACAAACCTTTAAATCCGGGCTCGTATGATATGGTGATAATTGAAAGCGGTCACCAAACACAGCCGGTAAATAAAATAAAAATAATTCCCAATGAGGCAACCTATGTGGATGTGAAAATGACGCCAAACACACTTGGCACAGTAACGGTTGTTGCAAAAGCTTACGATTACACTAAAGCAGGTGTAGATAAAAATATGTACACCATGAAAAGTTTAGATGCCACAGAATTATTACAATTAGCGGGCAGTTCGAGGGGAGATATAAAAGGTGCGCTAACAAGTATTTCTTCGGATGTAATTGAAACAAACGGAGAAGTCCATTTTAGAGGCACTAGAGGTGAAGCAACCGGTTACTTTGTTGACGGGGTAAGAACATTGGGAGCAAGCACTATTCCGGGCTTAGGTGTGGAGAATTTAACGGTGTTTAGCGGCGGTGTACCGGCAATGTATGGCGATGTAATGGGAGGCGTAGTAATTATAACTACAAAAAGTTATTTTAGTGGCATTCGCGAAAAAAATATGAGAATGAATGCCTATTATGAAAAAATACAAGAAAAAAAGAGAGTTGAAAAAGCTTTAAAAGATGAAGAAAACCGATTGAAAGAAATTGAGGTAGAAAAGAAAGCAGAAAAAAATAATTAGTTCAAAAAAAGAGCGCAAGGTTTAATTGCGCTCTTTTAATTTAAAACTTAACCAATTCTTCATATAATTCTTTAACCGGCAAACCCATTACGTTATAAAAACTACCTTCAATTTTATCAATGCCAATATAGCCAATCCAATCCTGTACGCCGTATCCACCGGCTTTATCATAAGGACTAAAATTTGTTAAGTAATATTCGATCTCGTCGGACTTTAATTTTTTAAAATACACTTTACTTACATCATAAAACGTAGTTTGTTTATTTGCACTTTTTAAACAGACAGCAGTAAATACTTCATGCATTTTACCACTTAGTTCTTCCAACATTTTTTTTCCGGCAGCAAAATTTTCCGGTTTATTAAACACTTTCCCCTCACACCAAACAACGGTATCTGCAGTGATCAAAAGCTCATCTTCTTTTAATACATTTTCATAAGCATCGGCTTTTAGTTCGGCAAGAAAAATTGGAATTTCTTGTGCTTTTAGGTCTTTGGGCCAAACACTTTCATCGGCCTTAATAGGTTTGTTTAAGAACTCAAAACCTAAACTCTTTAATAACTCTTGTCTGCGTGGCGATGCAGAACCTAAAATTAATTTATAGGGGTATTCTTTTATAATAGTTTCTACTGAATTCATGGTTATGGATTAATTAAAATAAAATATAAAACTATAAGCTAAACCTGTTAGCATAATAAGTTTAAGTAAAAGACTGGCGTTTTTAAAATGTTTAGAATCTTTAGCATTTATTGTAAGCAAGGCTAAAACGATTAAAGGTAGAATTAAGCCTAAAATAATATAAATAGTGTTTACGTTTACAATGATCCTGTAAAACTTAAAGGTGTTATAAATTACAAACAGCAATAAAATAACCGAGATCACAATTAAAAAGAAAACATTAAGCTTACTTGAATGCATTCCCCAAACAATTGGCATTGTGTGGCCGCCGGTGGCTGCATCCCCTTTATAATCTTCCATGTCTTTTATCATTTCTCTCGCCAAACTTGTTATAAAAGCAAATAGTGAAAAAATAAAGGTGATCTTAAAACAAGACAATACTGCCTCTGTATTCATTTGAGCAAAATCAGGGTGCATTTTTTGCATTACACCCATTTCATATACAAAAGGCATAAAAGCAACCGCAGCGGTAAGAAGTGAAACTACTATATTGCCTACTAATAATTGCTTTTTAAAATTAGTGCTGTAAAACCATAACAATATGGCTGCTATGATATGAAAAATAGCTAAACGTAAATAACCTGTTTTTAATGCAGCAAACATTCCAATAATAGTTCCAAGCAAGGTAAATGTGATGTGTAAAATTATTGCCATCCTACGCTTTATTATTTTTCCAACAACAACCGTTTCAGGATGGTTAATTAAATCTGTTTTCATGTCAAAATAATCGTTAATGATATAGCCGGCTGCGGCAATAAGAACTGTGCTCAATACAACTAAAAAGAATAATGAATCATTTAGCTCTAATGAAATTCCATGCTCATTTAGGATTTTTTGTAAAACAAAATAGCGCAATAAAACTTGCGTTAAAGCGATCATGATAAGATTTTCGATCCTGATCAGCTTTAAAAAAGCAATTGCTTTATTATTTAAAAGTTTACTCACTAATTACCACTTTACAATTTCCCATTTACCTTGCACGCGCAATATTTGTTCAATAATATCTCTAACACATCCCTCTCCGCCCTTTTTATCAGAAACGTAACTGCAAATTTCTTTAATGTCTGTAGCCGCATCAGCCGGACAAACTGCCGCCCCAACCCTGCTCATTATTTCATGATCCGGCAGGTCGTCCCCCATAAACATAACTTGTTCATCAGTAATACTGTACTTTTTTATATACCACAAATAGCAGGCTAACTTATCCTTTTGATTTATAAAAACATCTTTTACGCCTGACCTGGCAAGTGCGTTTTTTACAGCCTCGTTATTACCACCGCTAATGATCACAATTCTGTATCCTTTAACAACGGCTAAATGTAAACCGTACCCGTCTTTAGAATTCATGTTTCTAACCATTTCTCCAGTATCCATAACCAGCACTTTTCCGTCGGTCATCACGCCATCAATATCAAACATTAATGTGGTGATCTTATTTAGTTTTTGTTTAAAATTAAGCATGTTTTTTAGTTTGTTGTTTTACAATTAACTCACTTAATTGTTTGTATATTTTTTTTAGACTTCTATCCTGCGAGAGAAGTTTTATATGCTTTTTCATTACTGTGTCGTCATTCCGTTTTGCCGGACCGGTTTGAACGGAGCGAGGATCAGAATTTTCAATTTTAATTACCGTTTGTTTAATTAAAGGAAGCAAGATCTTAAATTTTGTGTTGACAGAACTTTCTTCGATTAAATCCCCAGCGGCAACAAATAAGGAATTTGTAAAATTATTTACAAGAACTGCCGCCAAGTGTAATTTTAAACGCTCTTTGTAATTTAAACTAACTACATTCTTACTAAAAAGTTTGGCCAGAACTATAATTTTTTTCTTTACAGAGATCTTTTTTGCTTCAATAACGATAGGGGTGTCATTCCAATTTACATCAATGCTTTTTGAAAAAGTTTGCAAAGGATAAAACACTGCAATATTATTTAATTTTCCTAACTCCTCAATTTTAGCACTCCCAGAAGTATGCATGATAATTGAATTTGTATTTATTGGGTTTATTTTTTTTACGGCTGAAGAAATAAATTTATCAGTAACGCAAATAAAATAAAAATCAGCATCTGCAATTATATCATTAAAGGAATCGGAAGTTGAACATTTTAATTTTGTTCTAAAATCATTTAATAAAACGTTTTCGTGATGATTATAAATGTAAACTTGAAAATTTTTTAAATTAGAAAAATGCTTTGCCAAGTGCCAAGCCACATTGCCGCAACCAAGTATTACGATTTTGTGCTTTACCGATTTTTGCATAGCATTAAGATTGTACTTTGAATATACGAATTCTTTCTCTAATTGCAATGCCTGTGCCTATAGCCATAATAATACAACCTAGCCACAGCACATTGATGTAAGGAAATACAAAGGCTTTCATTACAATAAAATCTTTATTATTAGCTAACTTTTCGCTCATAGTTATCTCTATTGTACCCTCATCCGGATTAATTTTCCAAAAAGCAAACTTTAAGCCCAATTCATTAACAGTATCATCTTTTGGAATGATAACATTATTTTGAATGATAAATTTAGGACGGGCAAAAAAACTTTGACCCTGAGTATTTACACAACGTAAAATAGCTGTTACTTCTAAAAGGGAATCGTTTTTTTCATACTGAGCTTTACTTAAATTACTTCGTAACGAATCAATAATAACTAATGCATTACTTGAAAAGATCGTATCACCAACATGGCCAATATAATTTTTAGCGCTTCCAAAAGCATCTTTCTTTCTTAAAGTATCAATATTTAAATCGGCAGCGGTAATATGTGTATAGATATCGCGATCTAAATAGTGTTTGGTATCAGGTTCTGCTGCTTGACCCATTCGAGGATTATCCTGAATTTGTGGTGTTAAAGTAAAATCATACTCAGGCTTGTTATCCTTGTTTAATTTTAAATAATCCACCGTAAAAAATACGTTTATCCCTATCCGCTTTTTGCCTTTATAAACCACACGGTAAGGGCCCATTGGCAAAGTATCACCTTGGGTTAATAAAATACTTTCTCGGTCATCAAAATCTTTTCCAAGGCTTGACAATTTTTTATCGGAAATGTTTTTTGCAAGTGTTACTTTTTTAGACGTTGAAACTAATGCTCCAATTAACACCAACGCAAAACCAATATGAGCAATTGCTGCGCCGCTTTTAGACACCTTTCCTTTTAGTACCGTTAAAAAATAATCGAGGTTAGCTAACACCGCAAACAATCCTGTAATAAACAATAATGAATAACTGATAAGATCCCAAGTGCCAATTCCTTTTGTTTCTGAATTAGTTAAAAAATAAAGCGGCACAGTGCAAACCGTTCCAAACAACAATGCTAAAATAAATGTATAAGAAATGCGTTTAAGGAATTTTTTAGGGTCTGTTTTTTTATACTTTAAAAATTGTGATACGGCAATAAGTATCATAACTAAAATAGCAAACGGCATCATCCATGTATTATAAACCTGAACTTTTGGTGGAGCAAACTCTGTATTAAACAATTTATTTATTACAGGGATAGAGGTAAAATAGGTAATAATTAAGCCTGATAATAAAAACACCAATGCCCCTAAAAACATCCAAAATTCTCGTGAAAACAATTCTTCTTCATCTTTTTCTTTTGGAAAATAAAGATAATAGGAAATAAAAGTGATGATGCCTGATGATCCCAACCAGATCATTAATATTATTTTCTTGTAACCATAAAGCATTCCGAAAAACAATAATAAGAACGAAATAACTATATACGAAACCTTAAAAAGTTTATCGTTAATTAATAAAGCAACTGTAATAAAGATAAACGCAAGTACATAAATTACCAATTGCCCTGTCATTCCCAAATCGGTAAAAGCGTGAACAGAGGAAGTTCCTAATACACCGCTTCTGGTTAAGAAGGTTGAATATAAAACCAGTAAAAAACTTCCAATAGATAAAAAATGTGTCGTAAATAAAGAGCCGCCTTTGTTTTTGTTGATGATCATGGTATGCCCTGCTGCCACAATAACCAGCCAAGGTACAAGGGATGAATTTTCAACCGGATCCCAAGCCCAAAAGCCGCCAAAACTTAATGCTTCGTATGCCCAAGCGCCGCCCATTAAAATACCAACGCCTAAAATTAAAATGGCAAAGTAAGTCCATGGCAAGGCAATGCGCTGCCAATCGTTGTATTTTTTATTCCACAAAGCTCCTATTGCAAAAGCAAAAGGAATTAAAGTGGAGGAGAATCCTAAAAATAATGTTGGCGGATGAATGGTCATCCAATAGTTCATTAACAATGGATTTAAACCACGCGCGGTTGACTCGTATTTAGCGGCAAGTACAAAAGGCAGGTGACTGTATTCTGCATGTTCTTTTAATAATAAAAAAGGATTAGTCCCAACTTTGTAATCGAATAAATAAACTCCTAATAGCATACTTGCTAAAAAAACCTGTACTAAAGAAAAAATGGTCATAACCGGAACTTCCCAATCGCCATTTTTAAGTTGAAATTTTAGGAGCAATCCAAGAACAACATTCCAAAAGGTCCACAATAAAAAACTCCCTTCTTGTCCTTCCCAAAAACACGAAAGAATATATTTCATATCCATTTCGGTGTTGCTATGTTGCCAAACGTATTGGTATTCAAAAAAATGGTTGAACAACATATAGAACAATGTTCCTGCTATTCCAACAACAGCAAAACCATGTAGATTAAAAGCAAAACGAGCTAGTTTTAAGTAACCTGAATTTTTAGAAGAAAGGTAAAAAGCTATAAATGCAAGAAAGGCACTAACAAATGACAATACAATAAAGCTGTTGCCTAATTGTCCTGCCCATAATCTTTCTACAGTGTATTGAATGTCGTTCATATATTAACCAACTATTTCATTGGTGGTTTACCATCATTATATTTACTAGGGCATTTCATTAAAATATCATTTGCATGAAAATCGTTCCCTTCCATTTTTCCTATCAAAACAATTTGTTCGCTTTTTTCAAAATCTTGTGGTCTACTTTTATGAAGCACCACTTGTTTACTAATACCTTTATTGTCAATTAAACTAAACATAAATTGGTCGGCATTAATTTTTGGATCATACAATTGCGGTTGTGTTTTATCTAATTTTCCAACAACATGATATTCCTTTTCAGGATTAGCAATAGCTTCAGAAAAATCGGCGTAAGTACTTGTGTTCTTAAGAGAAATAAATATTACGCCAATAGCGATAGCAATAATAACAATACCAATAACATGTAACTTTTTCATCTTTTTTATTTTTTGTTGATCTGTTTTTCCAGCTTATTAACTTTCCGTTCAAGAGCAATTAAAAATATAACCAAGGCCGCAAATATCATTGCAATAACTGTTATTACAACATAAATTTTACCATCACTTCTAAACGTATCTGCCATTTGTGGCCCTGAAACTTCTACTTGCGCAGAGCTAATCATCGCAGATAATAAAAACACTAAACTTAAAATTTTCTTAATCATCTAATTTATTTTTTATAAAGCTAATTCTGTTTTTAATTTCAAATAACCAATAACTAAAAAACACCCAGCCAATAACTGCCGGATAAAACACCAGGCGCATATTGCTATCCATATCGTACTTTGAAAAAGCGGGATTACCTCCGTTTCCGGGATGAAGAGAATCTGTTAATCGCGGCAAGATCATAATAAATACATTCATCATCACAAAGGCAAATACATTATACACTGCCGAAATTCTTGCACGTTTTAATTCATCATCAACCGAAAAACGTAAAATAAAATAAGCCAGATAAATTAAAATGCTAATAGCAACGCCATTTAGTTTTGGATCTTGAAAGGTCCACCATGTTCCCCAAGTATACTTTGCCCAAATAGAACCGGTTGTTAAACCAGGGATACTAAAGAAAAAACCAACCAAAGCTGCGTTGTATGCTTTTTTATCGTTATCTAATTTATTTTTTGTGAGCGTTTGGATGCTTTGTATTAACGAAACTGCCATCATAAATAACATGGCAAACCAAATTGGCACATGATAGTATACATTGCGGATGGTTTCGTTTAAAATATCTAAACGAGGCACCGGATTTAATAAACCCCAAACCAAGGTATATAAAATTAAAATTACCGAAAGTATTTTGTACCAGTGTTTCATTTTTTAAGTCGTTAGAAATTAGCCGTTAGAGATTAGTCCGGTTAGACTAACGACTATCAACTAAAGACTAAAATCTAATAGTAATTTAATCGCGCCAAAGATACGGAAATAATAGAAAAGAAAGGGTAATAGTTAAAACATTTAAGGCCACTAAAATGCCAATAAAACTAAAACCAACCGCAGCCCATTCAATGCCGTCTACGGCTTGTTTACTGATGCGAATAACCACTAAAATTAACGGCATTAGTACCGGAAAACTTAATATGCTCATTATGGCAAAATTACCGCTTGCCTTGCTGGCAATAGCACTCATTAAACTTAAAATAGCGGCGAGGCCTGTTGAAGCAAGGATAAGAACAATAAAAAACAAGCCTAAATTTTCGACTTCGTTTTTAATAAAAAAGGCATAAAAGAAAAAAGTGATAAAGCTCAATACGAGCATAAAAACCATGTTGTAAAGGATCTTGGCAACTATAAACTGGGTTGGTGAATAGTGCAGAAAATTAAATAATGCCTGTCCGCCGGTTTCCTTTAAAAAACTTTTACCACTTATGGTAACTGAGGTAAATAAAGTTATTACCCAAAACAAGGCGTTCCAGGTAGGCTTATCGAGCTTACCTTTAAAGCATAAAGCACTCACAAAAATGGTTCCTATTACATAAACGATAACCCCGCCAATAGTTGATTTTTGGCGAAACTCTAAAAGCAACTCTTTTTTTATGAGTGAAACTATCATTGATATATTTTTAGATCTTTACCGATGTCACGTCTGAAATATTTTCCTTCGTAATTTATCTTATCGGCAGTGGCAAAGCTTTTATTTACGGCTTCCTCGATAGTTTTACCGAAGGAAGTTATTGCAAAAACCCTTCCACCATTGGTTAACACCTTATCACCATCTAATTTGGTGCCTGAGTGAAAAACCTGCGAATCAAAACTATTATTTAATCCATTAACTATTTTTCCTTTTTCAAAATCGCCAGGATAACCGCCACTTACCAATACAACTGTGGTTGCGGTTTCGGTTATCGTTTCATACTCTTTTTGGTGCAATGTTTGAGTTGCAACACCCTGCAAAAGATCGATAAAATCTGTTTTTATTCTAGGAATAACCACCTCTGTTTCAGGGTCACCCATTCTACAGTTATATTCAATTACAGATGGTTCGCCATTACAATTCATTAAGCCAATAAAAATAAAACCTCTGTAATCAATTCCATCCTTATTTAAACCTTTAATGGTAGGCTTAACAACAAGCTCTTCCACCTTTTTAATAAAAGCTTCGTTGGCAAATGGCACGGGACTAACCGCTCCCATTCCGCCGGTATTTAAACCGGTGTCGCCCTCGCCAATACGTTTATAATCTTTTGCAGCCGGCAATATTTTGTATGATTTGCCATCTGTTAAAACAAAAACAGATAATTCTATCCCCTTTAAAAATTCTTCAATAACCACTTTGGTGCTGGCGTTGCCAAATTTGGCATCTACCAACATTTTTTTTAATTCTTCTTTTGCCTCAGTAATATTGTCAATTATCAAAACACCTTTTCCTGCTGCTAATCCATCTGCTTTTAAAACAAAAGGCGGTTCGAGTGTTTCTAAAAAAGCATAACCTTCGTTTAAATTATTTTTTGTAAAAGTGGCGTACCGGGCTGTTGGCACACCATGTTTTAACATAAATTGCTTGCTAAAATCCTTACTTCCTTCTAATTGAGCGCCATCTTTTTTTGGGCCAATAACCGGTATATCTTTTAAAACATCATCGTTTAAAAAAAAGTCGTGAATACCATTAACTAAAGGGTCTTCAGGTCCCACCAAAACCAAATTAATGTCTTTTTCCCAAACTATATTTTTTATTGCTTCAAAATCGTTTACAGCAACGTTTAAGTTGGTGCCGCAATTAGCCGTGCCGGCGTTACCGGGAGCAATGTATAAGTTTTGTAATTGTTTACTTTGGGCAATTTTCCACGCAAATGCGTGCTCTCTGCCTCCTGAACCTAAAATTAAAACATTCATAATAATGTGTAAAATTAAAAAATCCCGACGGTTTATCGGGATTAAAAAAACTTTTTATGTTGAAATACTTTATTTCCTCGGATCCTTTTTCTGGCCCTATCCGCATTTTGTTTTGCCAAAATATTATGCCTGTAAGTTTTCCCTTTAGTTCGGCTTCTTGAAAATAAATTCTTGCTATCGCGGCTTTTATAAGAACCCGGTCGCGAGTGTCGCATAGACCAAGCTGAGTTTTTAACACTATTTCGGCGACCACCGCCTCTTGCAAAATTATCTGCATTTCCGGCGCTGTGCTTTCCTTTAAACATGCCTCCACTTGCCCTTTTTTGGTTCCTGTGCTCGCGTTTACGACCGCCACTTTGGGCCATAAATGTGTTAGAAATCAAAATTCCGCACAACAATAGAAATATAAGAGTAAACCTTTTCAATTAATGATTTACAATAATAATGAAAAAAACTTCAGTTTTTACAAGAAACCCATCATTTTGAGGTATATTTAGAAGAAAGATTTAAACATCGGACTCTGTATTTCTATTTTAAAAAAATCTCCAACCATTAGTTCGCTTTTTTCGTATTAGTTTTAAGGTGAAATTCCCTTAAAAATATAGAAAAATTATGGCCAAACGCTTACAATAAATTTTATATTTAAACGTTTAATATATACTTGAGAAACTTAATTTTTATACTCAATTTCTTTTGCCTATCACTTTTTTCTCAAGTTGGTTCACCCGACTTAAGATGCCTGCAAGTTTTAGCGAATGGTAATGTTGTTTTAAGCTGGATACCGCCTGCAGATCCGGGTTTACTTTTTAATTCTTACGACATTTATTACTCACCATCCTCAACAGGTTCTTTTGCAGTTGTAGGAAACATCAACACAATCAACACAACAACATTTTCTCATTCAGGCAGTAATGCTACAAATAGCAGTGTGTATTATTTTATCCGGACTAAATTTGGTCCCGGGGGCACATCAACATCAGCGCCATCAGATACTCTTAGATCAATTTTTTTAAATCTGCTTAATACTTCCGGAGCACCGGACGTGAAGATCCTTTATAATAACGTACATCAACCGCCACTAGCAAGTACTTCCGGTACTTTTTCTATTTTAAAAGAATACCCTGCTTTAACCTGGAGTATTTTTGCAACAACCAATAAACTTAATTATGCCGATACAATTAGCGTTTGTCAGGCAAGTATAAATTATCAAATTTCGTTACAAGACAACAGTGGCTGTATCTCTTCATCAAACATCCAAGGAGGCGTTTATAACGATAAAAAAAATCCTGACCAACCATTTATTGATTCGATAAGCGTTTTACCAAATGGGAACACAGTTATTGCATGGCACGCACCACGAGATCTGGATATTATAAAATACATTATCGTTAAAAAAACGGTTGGTATTAATACGCCAATTGATAGTGTAATTGGTAGAAATAATACAGTTTACACATTTACAACAACTGATGCTAATAACGGAGCTGTTCAGCTATACACGTTTGCGGTTGACAGTTGTTTGAATCCCGGAGGCTTTGATGTTAATCCAACAACCATGTTCTTAAAAGCCAATTATGATAAGTGCGGCTATAAAACAAATTTAACTTGGAATCCGTATATAAATATTCCCAAAGGAATATTAGAATATAGAATTTATTCATCGGTAAATGGCAGCCCTTTTTTAAAAATAGGATCTACAACCGAAACGAGTTTTACTGCATTAAATGTTCAGCCAAATAAAAACGTTTGTTATTTTGTAAGAGTAATTAACACTAATAAAACTATTACTGCCTCATCTAACCGAACATGTATTTTCTCAACGCAAGTTGAGGCTTCAAATTTTGTTTACATAAAAAAGGCCAGCGTAAAAAATAAAAATTCTGTTGAAGTAACGGTTTACCTAGATACAACAAAAACAAGTTTAGGGATAGATCTTTATCGTTCTGAAGACGGCACAAATTTTAATATAATTACTTTTATTCCATATACCGGAAGTGCGAGTTTTTCTTATTTAGATGAAAATACAGAAACAAATAAAACAAGTTATTATTATAAGGCCATCGTAAAAGATAGCTGCGGTAATTCGAGAACAATCAGTAATATTTCTAAAACAATATTATTAAAACTGCAAGATGACAATGAAAATATCTTTACAAAGCATTTAAGTTGGAGTGACTACCAAGGTTTTGCCGGAGGTGTAAGTGGTTACAATATTTACAGGGTGATAAACGATGTTCCTTCAAGCAGCCCTGTAACATCAACCGGACCATCGATAAATACTTATATTGATAACTTAGAAGATGAAGCCTCGAGTGGCTCAAAAATAGAATATTTAATTGAGGCGGTTGAAGGTCTAGGCAATCCATATGGATTTATGGAGGCTAGCAAATCCAATACCACAGCGGTTTATATGGAAGGAAAGATCTTTGTTCCTACCGCTTTTGCTCCAAACGGAAAAAATAGAATCTGGTTACCGATTACTCATTTTATAGATAAAACAGAATACACCGTTTCGGTATTTGATCGTTGGGGAAAAAAAGTTTTTGAAACGCATGACGATAAAGTGGGCTGGAATGGAAATGAGGCTACAAATGATGTGTATGCTTATCTTATCACCTATAAAAATTCAAGGGGCGAATATAAAGAAGTTAAGGGTACTGTTTTATTAATGGAATAACATTACTAGGGTTCAATAAAACTCTTGTTAAACTTGTATCGTTTAAAACTATTTCTCGTTATTTAAAATAGGCTTAATCGCAAAGCTTAACTTTAATTGCTTAATGAGATCAACTACTACCATACTATTTATTGTTTTATGTTTTTTTGGATTTAGTCAAAAAAAACCTATCGTAAAACAAACGCGCATTTTGTTTGTGTTTGACGCCAGTAAAAGTATGATCGCTAAACACGATAATACTACTCGAATGGACGGAGCAAAAAATTTATTCTTTAAATTTATTGATAGTTTAAGCAAAGATAAAAGTTTGCAGTTCGCCCTGCGCATGTATGGCCACACAGTAAAATATCCTCCCGGAGATTGCAAAGACAGTAAGCTTATTGTTCCTTTTGGAATGAACAATACTGCGCTTATTAAACAAAAAGTTTTAGCAGCAACTCCAACAGGTATAACTCCGATTGAGCATTCGTTAACAGAAAGCGCTAATGATTTTAAGGATAATAAAACAAACAACATTGTAATTTTAATTACAGATGGAATTGAAGAATGCGGAGGCGACCCTTGTAATGCCAGACAAAAACTGATGGAAAAAGGTATTATTTTTAAACCATTTATAATTGGTATTGGCTTAACTCCCGAACAAATTAAAACGTTTGAATGTGTAGGCACATTTTATGATTATGACAATCAAACTACATTTAACAACATTACAACTATTATTCAGCAACAGAAATTAAATAAAACATCAGCGCAGGTGAATTTATTAGATATTAATTCAAAGCCCACGGAAACAAATGTAGACCTTACATTTTACGATGTTTCAAAAAAAGAATATAAATATAATTACATACACACTTTAAATTATAAGGAAAACCCTGACACCTTATACATTGATGATTTTCCAACATATAAGGTTGTGGCGCACACCATACCACAAACAGAAAGTAAAGAAATAAAATTATCTCAGGGTAAACACACTGTTATACCTATTGATGCGCCGCAAGGCTATTTAACTATTAAAAGACCTGAAGGCGTTTATAACTATAATGAACGGGTAAAATGTGTGATCAGAAAATCAGGTAATATGAATACCCTAAATGTGCAATTATTAAACGCTACAGAAAAATATATTGTGGGTAAATACGATATGGAGATTTTAACCTTACCAAGAATTCATATTAAACAAAACGATATTGAACAATCAAAAACAAAAACAATTGAAATACCAAACGCAGGAGTATTACTTATTAAGTGCCTAGAAGCCGGTGATGGCTGTATATTAGTAAATCGTAATGAAAAATTAGAATGGGTGTGTAATTTAAGCGCCCAAACATTACAAACCTATTACTTACAACCCGGTAATTATGTTACAACATGGAGGGCAAAAACATTAAAAGGAAGTATTTATACTGTTGAGAAAAAATTCACCATTACATCTGATTCACAAAGTATAATTGAGTTTTATAGGTAAAAAATCTAATAGTCGATTTTGATTATTTTAACCTTAAAATGCTTTTGTAATAAAAATTCCACCCCAGCTATGATCTACACCTGTGTGATACTCTCGAGTTATATATGTTTGTGAATATGTTAAACTAAAGGTTTTGTAGGCTATTGTAATTGCTGCTGTGCCTTCAAAAACAAATCGCGATAAATTATTTGCGTCAATTACATAAATATCTTTCGAAAACACTCCTCCTTGTATTGCTGCATTATAACCAACAAGCTTTGCGTTTGCTTTTATTACCCCAAACACTTTAAATTTTCTGCTTATTGGATCCTTGGACAGACCTAAATTATTAAAGTACGGATCAAAAAATCCAAAACGTAAATTTATTCCAGTCCCTACATCTGTGTAAAGAGTGCCAACTTTTACATTAGCATTTCCCGTCAAATCAAAGTGTCTGTTTGAAAAAATTCCTTTTTCAACTTTACCTCTGTAGTTAATTACAAATTCATTTGCCAATTGGTATTCCCAACTTAATGGTTCAATATTATCTAAAGCTTTATGAATAGCTTTTTGTTCCTCTTCACACATTGCATAATTTCCAATAATTCCTAAATCTAATTGTGTATGCAATAATAAATTTTGCTGCTTATTTAATGAACTCAGAGAATGCGAAACAAGGAAAGTTCCTGCATAGGGTCTCTCGCCGAACATAATTGTATCAATTCGAATACTTTTAGGCGTAAAACAATCTTGTTTAATTTGAAGGCCGTAGTAATTTGTTACCGGACCTTTTAATTTAATTAAAACTTTAGAAATAGGAGAATGCCTAATTACCGGATGAATTAATTGTGCGGATACACCTTGGGTATAATACCTGTCTGTGGCGCTAAAAAAATCATTTTCATAATTAAAATGAAAGTAGTTCTCCGGAATTACGTTAAATGATGAGCTATCGTTTTGTGAGAAAACAAAAGAGCTGATTTTAATAAACAAAAAAGAAGTTTTGCTTTCAATATAATAATTAAAGATAAACTATTCTTAATTACAACTTTATAAAAAAACCCCCGAATTTCTTCGAGGGTTTTTTTAAATTAATTAGTGACTATCTCCGTCATTTTCTCCTTCTTCCAAAGGAACTGTTTGAAGAACAAAATCTTTTTCTTTTCCTGGCTTAGAATAATCATAAGCCCAACGGTGAACAACAGGTAATGGACCAGGCCAGTTACCGTGAATATTTGCCATAGGAGTTGTCCACTCTAATGTATTCGAATTCCAAGGATTTTGTGGAGCTTTTTCTCCACGGAAAATACTGTAGAAGAAGTTGAAGATAAAAATACCTTGTCCTAATGCACCTATTATAGCGCAGATAGTTACGATCTCATTAATATCAACTAAATTATCAAACATTGGGAAGTTACTATTTGTGTAGTAGCGGCGAGGGACACCGGCTAATCCTAAAAAGTGCATTGGGAAAAACACACCATACGCAGTAATTAATGTGATCCAGAAGTGAACGTACCCTAATTTTTTATTCATCATGCGTAAGAACATTTTAGGAAACCAGTGATAAACACCAGCAAACATTCCAAAAATTGCACTTAATCCCATTACAATGTGGAAGTGAGCTACAACGAAATAAGTATCGTGAACATTAATATCTAAGGTAGAGTCAGCTAAAATGATACCTGTAACACCACCGGTAATAAATGAAGAAACTAAACCTATTGAGAATAACATTGCAGGAGTGTATTGCAGATTACCTTTCCAGATGGTAGTAATATAGTTAAACGCCTTTACTGCAGATGGAATAGCAATTAATAATGTTGTAAAAACGAATACCGAACCTAAGAAAGGATTCATTCCGGTTAAAAACATATGATGACCCCAAACGATAAAAGATAAGAAACCAATCGCTAACATAGATCCAATCATTGCTCTATAACCAAAAATAGGTTTACGCGCATTTGTTGCAATTACTTCTGATGTAATACCTAAAGCTGGTAATAATACGATGTAAACCTCAGGGTGACCTAAGAACCAGAATAAGTGCTCAAATAAAACAGGGCTTCCACCAACATTATCTAATGGGCGACCACCAATATAAATATCAGATAAATAAAAACTTGTTCCTAAACTTCTGTCGCATATTAATAACACAACACAAGAAACTAATACAGGGAAAGATAATACACCTAATATTGCTGTGATCAAGAAAGCCCAAATTGTTAAAGGCATTCTAGTCATTTTCATTCCTTTTGTACGTAAATTAATTACAGTTACTATGTAGTTTATACCACCTAATAAAGAAGAAACAACAAATAAAGTCATTGACATTAACCATAAAGTCATACCTAACTTAGAGCCGGGAATTGCTTCAGGTAAAGCAGATAATGGTGGGTAAATCGTCCAACCCGCTGATGCAGGACCGTCATCAATAAATAAAGAAGCAGTCATTATTACAGCAGAAACAAAAAAGAACCAATATGAAAGCATATTTAAGAATCCTGACGCCATATCACGTGCACCAACTTGATAAGGGATTAATAAATTGGCAAACGTTCCACTCAAACCACCGGTTAATACGAAGAAAACCATAATAGTTCCGTGTATAGTAACAAGTGCTAAATACATATTTGGATCAAGAATTCCATCCTTACCCCATTTATCACCTAACATTGCATTAATAAAGCCAAATTTTTCTCCCGGCCACGCTAATTGCATACGAAAGATAATAGACATTCCCATAGCAATAACAGCCATGATAATTGCGGTTATTAAAAACTGACGGGAGATCATTTTGTGATCCATACTAAAAATGTACTTGCTCACAAAACTTTCTTCATGATCGTCATGATGATCATGAACGTGGTCATGGTGAACCAAATGCTCTTTTTCTAATTCTGAATTTTTTACGGTAGCCATGTTATATTTTATTTAGAATTTTTATTATTAATTTTTTGTTGCAACAACTGTTTTAAAGATTTTTTGTTTTGCGATCCATGAATTATAATCTGCCTCAGTATCAACAATTAGGTTCATTTGCATATTGTAGTGGGATGCACCGCAAATTTTATTACATAATAGAATGTAATCAAATTCTACTGCTTCTTTTCCAGACTTAGCCCTTTGAGCATTTATACCAGCCATCATTTTTACAACATAAGGATCCTTTTTCATTTCGGCAGTTGTTTTTGTAGGAGTAAATTTGAAAGTAGTGATCATACCCGGAACACAGTTCATTTGAACACGGAAATGTGGTAAATAAGCACTATGAATTACATCGCGACTGCGCATGTTTAATTCAATTTCACGACCAACTGGGATATGAAATTCATTTTTAACTAAAATATCATCATAACCAAAAACATCGGCTGTATCCATACCTACTGAATTACTTCCACTTATTTGTCTATATTCTGATTCTCCCAATTTTCCATCTTTACCTGGATAACGTGCAGTCCAGTCAAATTGTTTAGCATATAATTCAATTACAACTTTTTTAGCATCAGTAGAATCTGCTGTAATTTCGTTCCAATACTTTAATCCGAAAATCACAATAAAGGCTAATGCAATAGCAGGAATAATAGTCCAAGCCATTTCTAATTTGTTATTATGCGTGATATAAACAGCTTTCGTTCCTTTTGTACCACGATATTTATATGCGAACCAAAATAAAAATGCGTTTGTTACTAAAAAAACGAAAGTGATCAAGTAAATATTTGCGTCCCATAAAACATCAATTTTTTCTCCATGAACAGATGCTGCTGGTGGCAGAGACCTATCCATCCAGCGATCAACCTGCCAAAAGAAAAAAGCAAAGAAGAAGACCATAAAAGCCAACATGGCCTTTCCCATCATGTTATTATCGGTTTCGCTAACTTGCCATTCTTTTGTTTTCTTTAAGCCACGGCTTAACTCAATAACTCTTAATAATTGATGTCCCGCAATTATTAATAAAACGATGGCTAACAGTACTAAAAAATTCATTTTATTTAAGTTTTATATTTTTAATTCTTTTATTAACTTTTTATTTTAAAAAACTATACTTTTTATGTTGAATGATGTAAAGCCTCATCCAAGAAAGGATGATTTTTCACTAATAGTGGTGCTTTAGAAAGCGCGTTTAAAACAACATAAATAAATAAACCTAAAAAGAAAAAGAAGTTTCCAAATTCCATCCAACTTAATCCAGTCCAGTGGTGACCTACAGTACCAGGCATAACAACCATTATTAAATCCATATAGTGACCAATAAAAATAATTGTTCCAACAAACATCAAGAAAAAGAAATTACGCTTACAATCTCTACTCATTAACATTACCATAGGAAAGGCAAAGTTTACAAAGAAAACTGTCCACATTAGTCCTTTAAAATTTTCCCAACGTGTTTGGTAATAAATTACCTCTTCAGGAATGTCAGCATACCAAATCAACATAAATTGAGAAAAATATAAATAGGTCCATAAAAAAGAAATTGCGAACATCCATTTACCCATATCATGAATTGTACTCTCGGTCACAAATTCTAAATATCCAATTTTCTTTAACCATATAACAAGAATTGTTATTGCAACAATGGCACTGATCCACATTCCTGAAAAGATATACCAACCGAATAAGGTTGAGAACCAATGAGTATCAATACTCATTAACCAATCCCAAGATGAGGTAGAAGAAGTAACAGCAAATAATACCATGAACCAAGCACCAATCTTAATGTTTTTCCAGTGGTAGCTATTATTGATATCAACGTCTAATTTATCAGCATCTAAAGAGTTTTTTCTTAATTTCATTGTAAACCAATACCAACCTACCATATAAAGAATTGTTCTTACCCACCAAAACCATCCAAAATACCCAATTTTATTGGCAATAACTTCGTCATAATTCTCATGCCCAGGGGTTGCAATTCCATCAGCCATCCAATGATAAATATGGTGAACGTGCATTTGTCCTAAGATGAACAATAACAACATAAAACTTAAACCATAAGGAAGGTACATAGTTATTGCTTCGATAACACGCTTAATAGTTGTTGACCAACCTGCCTCTGCTGCATATTGCAAGCCTAAAAAGAAAGCAGCTGCTAAAGATAATGCCATAAAAAAGAATGAACCAGCAAAAACATTACTCCAAGCGCGTGTTCCGGCATGATAATGCTCAGCTTCATTTCCTTTATCCAGTAAAAACATCAATATTATTGATATTAAACCCACTGCCATTAAGCCAAATGAGAATAATTTTGCTTTTGACGGAACTGTAAAATTTAATTTTTCGGTATTCATAGTCTCTCTTAAATCTTAATTAATATTAGTGTTTAGCAGCAACCGAAGGTGTTACAGCAGCTTCTACTTTTGTACTGTCGCTTGCAGTTTCTTTTGGTCCTTGTAATTTTTGTACATAAAAAACTAATTTCCAACGTTCTTCTTGCGTTAATTGACTAGCATGAGAACCCATTGAATTTTTACCATAAGTAATAGAATGAAATATTTTTCCTTCAGGTAAATTTTTCAAAGCACCATTATATGCAGGTGGTGGACCAGGTAACTTACCGGCAACTTTCCCATCACCAGCACCAGCGGCACCATGGCAATGAACACAAAATTTTCCGTATAATACCTCACCGTCTTTTTCAAAAGCCTCTTTCTGACTTGCATATGGATTATGCAAATTAAGACCAGCTTGCTCATATCCTTCAGGGGTATTTGAATAAACGTAAGGGATATAACCTCTTGAAACAGTTCCTTCTACCGGTTTTTTAGCAGAATTTAATGTATCACCATCAACGGTGTGAATACCATAATATTCAAGTGAGGGCGAACGATACATGTCAGGCATGAATTCTACGCCCGGACTGTTTACGTCCTTTTTACCACAAGATGTAAAGCTCGTTAATACCAACCCAAAAAGAGCAGATGCAAAAACGAATTTTATGGTTTTATAATGTTTTTTCATACTAATGTGTTTCTTCTATTACATATTTTGGTTCAACAACAAAAGAGCCTTTGTGATTTACTTCTTCTGCACCATTACCTTTTAATATTTCTTCTGCTTTTTTAGCTTGCTCGTCATTTAATTCTAAGTAAATTAAAAACTTATCATCAGTTGTTCTAGGATCTGGATTTTTAGCTTTAGCACCAGGAACTAGCCAGCAACGTAAAAAATATGTTAAGGCCATACCGTGAGCTGCACAAAATACAGTAGCTTCAAAGGTAATAGGAATGAAAGCGGGAACGTTCATATAATAAGTGAAGTTTGGTTTACCTCCAATATCATTAGGCCAATCAGAAACCATCATATACCACATCATTAATGTAGCTAACGATGTTCCTGTTATCCCATAAATAAAAGCGCAAATTGCAATTCGTGTTCTTGGAACACCAATTACGCCATCAATACCATGTATTGGCATTGGAGAAAACACTTCTTTAATACGGATACCAGCAGCTCTTAATTTCTTACAAGCTTCTAATAATGGCTCTTCATCGCCAAATACCCCGTGAATAATATGTTTGTTAGTTGCCATATTGTTTAGATCAAATTTTATTAATGATGATTTTTTGCTGCTTCTTTTTGAGATTGTCCAGATGATTTTAAAATAGTTTTTAGCTCTGCTTGAGCAATAACAGGGAAATATCTAGAAAATAATAAAAAGAAAGTTCCAAACATTCCAATGGTTCCAACAAAAATCCCAATATCAATAAATGATGGCGTGTAAGTATTCCAAGTAGATGGTAAATAAGTACGACATAATGTTGGAACAATGATTACAAAACGCTCAAACCACATTCCAATATTTACTACAATTGATAAAATAAAGGTTGCTACAATTGATGTACGAATTTTTTTGAACCAGAATAACTGTGGAGATAATACATTACATGACATCATGATCCAGTAACTCCAAGCCATTGGACCTGTTGCTCTATTTAAGAATGCGTATTGCTCCCATTCTACTCCAGAATACCAAGCAACAAATAACTCTGTTAAATATGCAACACCTACAATTGAACCTGTAACAATAATTACAATGTTCATGTATTCGATATGTTTAATAGTAACGTAAGATTCTAATTTGTAAATCTTTCTAACAACTAGCATTAAAGTTAATACCATTGCGAAACCTGAAAATACGGCTCCAGAAACGAAATACGGAGGAAAAATTGTTGTGTGCCATCCTGGAACTATTGAAGTAGCAAAGTCAAAGGATACAATTGAGTGAACTGAGAATACAAGCGGAGTAGATAAACCAGCCAATACTAAAGAAACTTCTTCAAAACGACTCCAGTGACGAGCACCACCGCCCCAACCAAAAGATAATGTACCATACATTTTCTTTTGCCAAGGTTTAATAACACGGTCGCGGATCATACCAAAATCTGGAATTAAACCAATATACCAAAATACAATTGAAACAGTTGCATAAGTTGATACCGCAAAAACGTCCCAAAGTAATGGTGAGTTAAAGTTAGGCCATAAAGAACCAAATTGATTTGGTAATGGAAATAACCAATAATCTAACCAAGGACGACCTGTGTGTAACAATACAAATATTGCGGCACAAAGTACGGCAAAAATTGTCATTGCTTCTGCAGAACGGTTAATTGCCATACGCCATTTTTGACGGAATAACAATAATACTGCTGAGATCAAAGTACCGGCATGACCAATACCGATCCACCATACGAAGTTGGTAATGTCCCAAGCCCAATCTACACCATTATTACTTCCCCAGGCTCCAATACCCACACCAATAGTGTAAGCTAAACAGCCTATTCCCCATAGAAATGATAAAGCACAAAGTGTAATTAGTGTATACCAACCCTTTGCAGCTTTTCCCTCAATAGGTGCTATAATATCATCAGTAATCTGGCGGTAACTTTTATCGCCAAGTATTAACGGTATCCTTATTTCTGATTCTGCGTGCATACTATATTTTTAATTTTTTTACTAAATATTATGAATGTTTTTCTGAGCTGTGAGCATCTTTTTTATCATCGTGTTTTGGCTCTGAGTGTTTTTCTTCGCGAAGAATTTTTTCTTCTTGATTTCTAACCTTAACCATATAAGAAACTGTAGGTTTAACCCCAACTTCTTCTAACAACACATAATTACGTTCTGAATTACGCCATGTTGTAACTTCTGATTTCTCATCATTAGTATCACCAAACATAATTGCATTTGTAGGACAAGCTTGTTGACATGCTGTTTTAATTGAACCGTCTACTAAAGCTGTTCCTTCTTTTTTTGCTACTAACTTACCAGCTTGTAAACGTTGAACGCACATTGAACACTTTTCAATTACACCGCGGCTACGAACTACAACATCTGGGTTTAATACCATGCGACCTAATTCTTGTTGTGCAGGATTAATATCTCCAAACCATTCGTTTGTGTTATAATTAAACCAGTTGAAACGACGAACTTTGAATGGACAGTTGTTTGCGCAGTAACGAGTACCAACACAACGGTTATAAGTCATCATATTTAAACCTTCAGTACTATGACTGGTAGCTAATACCGGACAAACTGTTTCGCAAGGCGCATGATTACAGTGTTGACACATCATTGGTTGGAAAGTTACTTTCGGATTTGCCGAAGGGTTTTCCATTTCAATATACGTCTCTTTAGATCCTAAATGTTCTTCTTTACCTTTTTCAAGGGTCATATCCGAACTGTAGTAACGATCTATACGTAACCAAAACATATCACGTGTTTTAGAAACTTCCTCTTTACCAACTACAGCAACGTTATTTTCAGAAGTACAAGCAACAACACAGGCAGCGCAACCGATACAAGTATTCATATCAATTGTTAAACCCCATTTGTGACCCATACGAGGGAATGCATCCCAAAGATCAATTTTATCAACATGTTTCTTTCCGCCACCATGAACCGGTAATTCTGCAGTTGGATTCCATGATTCTTTTTCTAAACTTTTAAATTCGTTTAAAGAAACTTCGCGTAACAAAAATTCTTCACGACCCATAATAGTGTGTTGAATTTGAGTTGCAGCAAATTTATGTTCTTCAGTAGTTTTTTTGATAGAAACATTTGCAACTATTGGCTGAATTGTTTCATTAGAATAATTTAAAAACTGGAAAGCATTAACACCTCTTCCATTGGCAACTTTCATAGTTTCAGCGTTACGACCATAACCTAAAGCCAATCCAATTGTACCAGGTGCTTGACCGGGTTGAGGGAAAACAGGAACTTTAATAGTAACTCCATTTACAGTTAAATCAACAATAGAACCTTCAATATCTTGACGTAACATTTCATTTAATCCCATTGCTTTAACGTCAATCGGACTCATTGTAATATAATTATCCCAAGTTACTTTTGAGATAGGATCTGGTAATTCCATTAACCAAGGGTTATTTGATTGATTACCGTTTCCTAAACTTATTTTTTCGTAAACAAATAGATCAAAAGCTCCGCCTTTAATATCAGTAGCCATTGCAGCCGCCTTATTATAATCCGGAGTCGGTAAAGTTTCAGCAACAACTACCGGCTCTTTTTTATTTTCAACTTTTATTGGAGCAATAACTTTTGAAGAATCAGCAACAGCTTCAACACTTTCATTAATTAAGGCTGCAACACCAGCCATTAAAGGTTTTCCTGAAGAATCTTTTGCCATTGGCAACACAGGAGCATCTTTATAAACTGCTAATTTTGTAACACCATCATGTAATGCATGCGCCCAAAAACTAGGAAAGTCTAAATATTTACCTTGATTAACAAAAACATGATTATTCCAATACCCTTGTAAATACGCTAAATAATCACTTTTTACACCAGCCCAATTTAAGATGCTATCTTGAAACTGACGAGTACCTTCGTGACGAGGTTTAGCGAAAATAGGATTAATGGTTGGTTGTTGTAAAGAGAAATGACCGCGTTTTGGATTTGCATCACCCCATGATTCTAAATAATGATGATCAGGACAAACAACATCCGCCATTTGCGCAGTTTCATCTAGTACTTGAGCAAATGATACTTTTGTAGCAACTTTTTTATAAGCATCAGCAAATTTAAATGATGCAGGAGCGGTATAAACAGGATTACAATTGTATGTCATTAAAACACCAACTTTACCTGAAGCCATATCTGCTACTAGATCTGCAAATTCTTTGTCATCACCTTGTTTGAAGTTATAATGCATTTCAACATCAACGGTTTTACCGTAGTTATCAAGCATTTTGTTTATTCCATTTACTAATGTTTGAATTCCTTCATCATTAACACCAGAAACAACAAGTGAATTTCCTTTATTTTTTAATAGATCTTCAGCAGCTTTTTTAATTGCTTTTCCTGCTAAAGGATTTGATACTTTTTCATCACCATTTGCTTTTGCATTACCAGTTGCTCCTGCAACTTCATTAAATAATGCAACAGTTAAACGACCAAGTTCAGAGGCTTTAACTAAAAAACGATCATCAGCATTTGCTCCTGTCAAAGATAAGTTAGACTCGAAATGGTAATGTTTACTCATTTCGGGTTTTTCTTTAGAAACTCTGCGATTAACAGCGTATTGCTTTGCAAATTCGCTTGGGTTTAACCAGTTTCCTAAAAAGTCGCAAGCTATACCAACAATGGTTTGTGCTTTACTAAAATCGTAAGAAGAAACAACAGATTTACCAAAAACATTTTTGTTTGCTTTTGTTAATGCATTGTATGAAATAGCATCGTAAGTAACATGTTTAGTTGATGGATGTTTTGCTGTAAACTCAGCAATTACAGCCTTTGTTGAAGGACTTATAATAGTTGAAGTTAATATACGTATTGCTCCGCCATTTAAACCGGCTGCAACTGCATCATCAGCTGCCTTCCAAGAAGACTCTTTTCCTTTTACAAGAGGGCCACGTAAACGAGCGCCATCATATAATCCCAAAACTGAAGCTTGAACACGAGCTGTAGTTCCACCATGAGTGATTTTCGAAAGATCATTTCCTTCAATTTTAATTGGACGACCCTCGCGAGTCTTAACTAAAACAGATGAATAATCATGCCCATCATAAAAAGTGGTAGCATAAAAATTTGCAACACCCGGAGTAACCTCCTCTGGCTTAACAACGTAAGGAATTGAGCGATTAACAGGCGTTTCACAAGCTGCTAATGCAACAGCTGCTGTTGAAAATCCCATTACCTTTAAGAAATCACGACGTGACGTGCCTTCTTTCTCGGCTTCTTCACTACCCAAAAACTCATCCATAGGAAGAGGAGTAGCAAACTCATTTTTTTGTTGCTCTTGAAACTCCGGACTATTATGTAGTTCAGGTAGACCTTTCCAGTATTTTTTTGACATAGACATTAGTTATATAAATTCTTAATGTAAATTAATTTTAATAGTGACACTTAGCACATTCTAAACCACCAATCTTATCAACAGTAAACTTAACGTCATACTGCCCAGCATACTTCTCTTTTAATGCTTTATGCAAACGATCGTAATAAGCATTTCCTGCCATTGATACTTCTGTTTTACGGTGACATTCAATACACCATTTCATTGTTAAAGGAGTTTTTTGTTCTGCAACTGTCATTTCTTTAAGGTTACCATGACAAGAAGCGCATTCAACCTTACCTACTACAACGTGTTGTGAGTGATTGAAATAAACGTGATCAGGTAAATTATGAACCTTAATCCATTTTAATGGATTTTGTTTACTATCATCATAAGTGCCTGTTTTAGCATCAAAACCTGCAGCATCATATATTTTCGCAATTTCTTTTTCGCCGTATTGAGGTCCTTTTTGTATTGATTTATGACAGTTCATACAAATATTAACCGAAGGGATACCGGCATGACGAGATTTTTCTACTGAGCTATGGCAATATTGACAAGCAATTTCATTATCACCGGCATGCAATTTATGTGAGAATTTAATTGGTTGCTCAGGCTTATACCCTTTTTGTGTTTTGTAATCATAATAAACGCCAATGTTGTAGCAAGCATCCCAACAGCTTTTCATTCCTACAAAAGCAATGATAATACCAAACACACCAACTAAACGACGGTGACCAGATATCCAACCTTTTACTTCTTGACCAAATGTTAATTCAGGATTTTCTTCTTTTCCTTCTGCACGATTGCTTGAATTTTGAAGCGAAGCTCTAACACTCCTTAAAGAACCAATTAGTATCGCTAAAATTACAATAAAGCCTAAAATTAAATAAAGTGGTTCAATACCACCGTTTCCATTTGCTGTTTCTGAAGACTCAGGTCCTGCGTCTACTTTTGGCGCACCAGCTGCAACCGGAGCAGGAGCTTTAATAAATTCTAAAATAGAAGCTACTTGTTTTTCATCTAACTGACCCTCAAAAACGGTCATTGCAGCCTTGCCATTCTCACTGTAAATCTTATTAGCATAAGCATCTCCCGACTTAATTAACTTTTCGTTATTAAGAATCCACTTTGTTAACCAATCGCCCTTTGGGGCACGGTCAAATATCCCTTTTAATCCGGGACCGGATAGCTTCTGGTCGGTATGCGAGGCGTGGCAAACCGCACAATTTTGTTTAAATAATTTTTCTCCGTCTTGGGCATGAATCTTAGAAGAGATTGTAAAAACCGTGAAAACTACTGCTAGCAAGGCTTTTATTGAAATTTGAGATATGTTGTTTTTCATATAAAAATGAGAAATTTTAATCTTTTTTAGTAATTTAATGACAAATTAATGACACTAAACGTTGGCAAAATTAACAGAAGATTAAGAATTACCGAGGGAAATTTTAATTTTTTTTAACGATAGCGATAATTTTTAATCATTCTAAATAAGAAGATTTTGAATAAAAGTTTTATAGGCAAAATACTGGCTTTTGTCGAGTCTTAAAACTCCAAGAAAACTAAATTTTTTAGAAAATAATTTTACTGAATTTTTTGCGCCGATAATTATTTAACAATAAAACGTTTTACGCCTAATTTATTATTAGATGAAAGGCGAACATAAATATCCGACTAAAGATAATTTCAAATTTATTCCAACTTTTCACATGCCGCTTTTTTGGTGTAAACAACCTTATAAAAGCATACATTATTTGAGTTAAGAAAACTTTAGATTAATTTAGAAATCAGAAACAAATTGATATCTTTAATTCAATAACCAAAACTTCTCCACGTGTCCAAAAATAAAAATTCTCCTCTAACAAATTTAAAAGAAATAGCTTCTATTTTCAATGAAGGTTCTGCTGAAATTAAAAAGCAATGTTTAAACAACTGTTCAAAAATAAAATTAAGTTCTAAGAAAATAATTGAACAGTTTCACGATTGTTTGATCTTTTTATTGGGTTATCCAGAGAATGCAGAATTGTTCTTGCTGGCGCAAAAAGAAATGGATCGTTTATGTGCCGCAGTAGAAAAATTACCAAAACAAAAAAAAGATGAATTAGAAAGAACGGGTATTGCTTATACACAAACCCAAGCAGCAAATAGTTACACATTAATAAAATGGTTACTAAAAACTTACCCAAATCAGGTTTCGTTTCACTCTATAGACGAATCAGGTGTTCATCCTAAAGAAGTATTAAGACATGCTTTAAATGAAATGGAATTTGAATTTGCCTTTAGTGAAAAATTAAATCCCATTAAATGGCTCGAGAATGGCGCAGGTTCTAAAAATAAAAAAGATATTTTAATTTGGTTAATAAATTGTTTTGATAGGATCGAAGCAAGCGATTTAATTAAAGACCAATTATTTGAATCTCTTAAAATTTTCATTTCGGTAATGCCTACTAATAAAACTTTATCTAAAGGTTTTGGCAATTTTAGTTTGCATAAAAACTATTACCACACAAAGGGTTTATTAAAACGTTTTGATGAGAAAGAAATAATAAATAAAAAATTACCCGCGCCAAAAAAAATATCAGATACTGAAAAAAATATAATCATTGAAAAAGCACGAATTGCTTTGTTTTTATTGAACAGAGAAACTGAGCCAATTGTATATTGTAATGAAGATGGTTTATTGTATTACGAATTAGAGCATGGTTTGTCAATTGCTTTGTTTAGCATTCTTCCCGAAAGACGTTTACCTCTTGAATCTTACATTGGCTTTATGATGTTTAAAAACGGATACCCTATGGCATATGGCGGAGGCTGGTTATTTGGCAACCGTTCTTTATTGGGAATAAATATTTTCGAAAGTTTTAGAGGCGGGGAATCTGCATTTGTTTTTAGTCAATTATTACGCAGCTATAAACAAAGTTTTGGCGCAAATTATTTTGAAGTAGAGCCGTATCAATTCGGAAAAAATAATCCTGAAGGTTTAAAATCAGGCGCCTTTTGGTTTTATTATCGTTTTGGATTTAGACCAATAGATAAAGACTTAAATAATTTAGCATCAAAAGAGGCTGAAAAAATTAATAACACAAAGGGATACCGCACTTCTATCGAAACTTTAAAGCGTTTTACAAATTCTAACTTAGCGGTAAATTTTAAACACGAACAATTGCCGGTAAACCCAAGTGTTATTAGCGAATACATCAGCGATCAAATCAAACTAAAATTTAAAGGCGACAGATCTGCTGCAGAAAAATGGAGTTTATCGGTTCTAAAGACTGATATTGGAATTGATTTTAGTAAAGCAACTAAATTAGAAAAGATCGGCATCAATAAATTAGGAATATTTATTGCATTTTGTGTTCAAACAAAAAAACTAAGTGCGTCTGAAAAAAATAAAATAAAAGAATTTGTTTTAGAAAAAGGTAAATCGGAATTTAAATATATTGAAATTTGCAACTCAATAAATTTCAAGAAATTGTTGGTTGCAGAACTTGTGAAATAAAATTTAAATCTTGGAATTTATTACTTTTCTTTTCCCTCCCAAGTAGCAGATTGCTTACGAGAAAAACGGATACCTAACATAATTTCATGTGTTCCGGTAGAATACTTTTTAATGTTGGTTGTAGTAAAATCAAACGAATAACCGATCATTAAATAGTTCTTATAAAAGTAGCCTATTAAGGCAGTAAATGCATCATTATGTCGGTATGCACCGCCAAGCCAAATTTGTTCTTGATAAATAACACGCATGCCAACATCAATTTTTGGAGGTGTAGGGATTTCGTATTTTACCAAGAATGAAGGTTCAATTTTAAAGTCATCGCCTAGATCAAATTTATATGCACCGTTTAAATTAAAATGGTTTACGATCTTACTATTTTTACCAGCACCTTCATATAGTTTTATTGGCGCTTGATAAATTTGCGGCAAACTGAGTCCAAAATAAAATCTATCTTTTTTATGGAAATAAAGTCCGGCCCCAAAATCCGGAACATAGGTTGTTTGATAGGTAGATAATAAATTCTGATCGCCATCATCTCTTAAAATCAATTTACTTCCGTCAATTCCCCATTGTAAAACACCGGCACTTAATCCCATAGAAAGAAACATATCATCTTTTACTTTCATGTGATAAGCGTAAGAAAAATTCAATCCCGTTCTACGTGTTGGTCCAACAATATCAGTATACAAATTCATACCTATACCCATATTTTTAGCCTTTATTGGTCCATGAAGCGTAAGCATATAAGTGCGTGGCGCATCGGTTACTCCAACCCATTGGTAACGGTTGTTGGAACGAACATCTGCATAATCATCTTTACCCGAAACAGCAGGATTGATAGCCATTTCGTTTAACATGTACTGCGTGTACTGCGGTAATTGCTGACTAAAGCCACCAACCGCAATAAAGCTTAACAAACATATGTAGTATTTTCTTATCATTATCTAAATATGGTTAATGGTCCAACATATGGTGTTTTGTATGCCGGATGATTTAAATTAATAACATAATAATACGTTCCAACAGGTAGATCTTTTCCTTTGTATTTACCATCAAACTGTCCGTTGTAATTATTATAAAAATACAATTGCTCACCCCAACGGTTATAGATCTCAACAGTATTATCCGGGAACTGATCTAAATTATCAATTATCCAAAGCTCATTTTTTGTATCCCCATTCGGACTAAATCCATTAGGTATTTTTATAGTAGGGAACAAGAACACAGTCATTGTATCGCTATTTGTACATCCTGTTACCAGATCAATTACAGTAACTGTGTAAACAGTATTAACCGTGTTAGAAGCAACAGGGTTTTGTAAACTAGGATCATCCAGCGTAAATGAAGGCGACCAGGTTATTGAAACCGAGCCTGAAGTTGTTGGACTGCCTCCAATGGTAACCCCTGTAAATACAGGTATCGTATAGCTTGGCCCTGCGTCTACCGATGGTAAGCCAAAAGTATTCACTACTACAAAGTCAGTATCAGAGCAACCAACAACTGATGATGTTGCTACTAATACATATGTAAAAGAGCCCGGCGCTGTAGGCGGTGTTGGTGCAAAATAAGTTGAGTTATTTGAAACAGAATTAGTAACATTAGGAAGCAAGTACCAATCAAAAGAAACTGCTCCAAAAGAATTTGTACCTGTTAAAGTTACTGATGGCGTAGGACAAACAGTTTGATCATTTCCAGCTACAGCAATAACACTTATCGTTGGCACGATCAATAAAGTAGTATCTTTTCTGCAACCATTATTATCTGTTAAACTTAACGAATAGTTTCCTGCAACTATTGAATTAATATTTTGTGTGCTTGCAGTAAATGATGATGGACCTGTCCAAGTGTATGTGTATGCCGGTGTGCCACCAATTACACCAACACTTAATGATCCATCGGCAATAGAACTACATGACGAATTAGCAATTGTTGGCGTTAAAACAATAGAGGTCGGATTTATTAAACTAGTGCTTGCTGTAATAACACATCCGTTTGCATCCGTAACTGTTGCTGAATAAACGATGGCTGCAGTTGACGGACCAGGACATAACGAGAATTGCGGATTACTTGATCCGGATGGAGACCATGTAAAGGTGTAAGGTAATGTCCCACCGCTAGGCACCAATGTAATTGCACCGTTGCAATCATTATGACATCTAGGTTGGGTAACATTCGTTAAACTTAATTGCAAAGGTTGATTTTGAGTTAGGGTAAATGATTGTATGGTTTTACATCCATTTGCGGCTGTAACTGTTAAAGTAATTACACCGGCGCCTAAACCACTAACGGTTGGCAAAGTGCCGCCATTACTCCAAGCATACGTCACAGGTATTGAAGTGCTTGTTCCTAATGCAGTTATAGATCCTGTTAATGCACCCGAACAAACAATGTTACTTTGAGTAAAGGTAATTACAGGTCCGTTAGTGTTATTTATCGCAAAAGCTTGCGTTTGAGGGCAACTCACTCCGGCGGTATTTGTAACAGTAACTGAATAATTGCCCGCACCAACATTTGTTAAAGAAGAAGTAATTCCGGGACCCGGTGACCAAGAATAAAAATAACCTCCAGGTGCTAAAGTAGGACTAACCACTACATTAATTGTTCCATTAGATGCGCCACAAGTTGGAGCACTAATTATTGGAGTAACAGTATACTGTATACCAGCATTAATATTTACTGATGAAGTACGAATACAACCTTGCGCATCTGTCATTTGCAAGAAATAAGACCCCGGACATAAATTTGTAATTATTGAATTTGAAACAGCTGGCGCGATCCAGTTATAAGAAATTGGATTAGTACCGCCAACTGCAACTACAGTAGCAGCACCATTACATTGTCCGGCACATACTTCATTTTGTATAGTGGTTGTTTCTCCTGTAATACCGTTTGAACTGCTGATAATAACATTTTGTAATTGAGTACATAAATTATTATCAGTTACTAATACTTGATATAAACCTGCGCATAAATTAGTAGCAGTTGGTCCAACAGAACTTGAAGTCCAGCTATAAGTATATGGGCCTGTACCACCAGCGGCAGTTATTGTAGACGAACCATTACACAAATTACAAGAAGGTGATGCAACTGAATTTGTAGATGTGATCTGAGTAGGAGAAGTGATATTTGTTGTAAATGAGTTGAAACAGCCTATAGCATCTGTTGCAGTATAAGTATAAGTACCATTACACAAATTTATTGCTGATGGCCCTGTTTGAGTATTACTCCACACATAAGTGATCGGGAAATTAGGACTGCCCGATATTGAAGTAACGCTTGCTGTTCCTAAACAATTTCCAAAACAAAGGTTATTAGTCACTGTTGATGTGGCCGTCATGTTTTGTACTCCCGGTAAATTAAGTGTTAAAGTAGAAGGACAAAGATTAAAATCAGTGATCGTAATAGAATAATTTCCTGCACATGCATTTGTAAGTGTTGCATTTAAAGATGCGCCCGGACTCCATACATAGGTATAAGGACCGGTTCCTCCTGATGTATTTAAGGTAACCGAGCCGTTACATACACCATTACAAGTTGGGAAGGTGAGATTTGGTAAAACTGAAATAGCAGCAGGCTGAGCAATTACAACAGAATTAAATAGTATACAATTATTGGCATCTGTAATTTGAGCAGAATAAGTACCTGCACATAAATTCGTTTGAGGATTCACCGTAGAAGCAGAAGGTGGAACGATCCAACTAACAGTATAACCAGGAGTACCACCAACAATACCAACAGGATTAATTGATGCGGCGCCGGTACATTGCGCATTACAAGAAATACTTGAAGATGTTATTGGCGCAGCGCTCGGTCCATTTGAATTACTTAATGGAATAGAAACAGTATTTGTACAATTGTTTGCATCAGTAACGATCACAGTATATACACCTGCAACTAAACCGGAAACCGCAGCATTTGTGCTTGATACAGGTGCTGTCCAAGAGAACGTATAGGCAGGAGTTCCACCAACCGGAATTGCGGTAATTGAACCATTTGCCGAACCACAAGTAGCCGGTGCAATAGATGTATTTACGTTTAATACCGGAGGATTAGTTAATGTAAAGGTTTGAACATCGGTACAACCATTGTTATCACTGATCGTTAATGTGTAATTTCCTGCGCATAAAGCATTTACTGTTGGAGAGTTTGGTGCTACAGGATTCCACGTATAATTTACCGTACCAACTGCATTTACCGGTGTACTAATTGCAACACCATTACAATTACCGTTACATGCAGGATTTGTTGTTGTTACATTAGATAATAAAGCCGGTGGATTAACCAAATTTGCAACACCACTGGCAATACAACCTGCGGCATCAATTGCAGTTAACGTATATGTGCCTGCATTTAAATTTGTAGGATTTTGTCCAACGCCTGAAGCTACCCAGTTAAAACTAACGGTTCCTTGATTGCCGGACAATAAAGTTGTTATACTTCCTGTTGAGGCGCCGTTACATAATGGACTAGTAGGTGTAAGTGTAACATTAAATGCACTTGGAGTTGTAATTGTAAAGCCTGTAGCCGAAGTACAGCCGTTTGCATCAACAACCGTTCCTGTATAATTACCTGCACATAAATTGCCTAAAGTTGAAGTAGTTGCAGGACCATTAGACCAGCTAAAGCTATAAGTAGGTGTTCCGCCTGCAACATTTATAGAAGCAGTTGCGTTACATGAATTAGAACAGCTTGCATTTACAGATGTTAAAGTAGTAGTTAATGCAGTTGGCTGAGTGATAGTAACTACCGTTGAAATTGGACAACCATTTAGATCACTTGCATTAACAGTATACGATGCAGGGCATAAATTAAAAATATTCGGATTAGTTGATCCTGTAAAAGTTACAACCGGCAACCAGGTAAACGTTATAGGTGCTGTACCCCCACTTCCGGAAACATTTATTGATCCATTACACGCGGCATTACATAAAACGTTACTCGCTGTAGTAGTTAATGTTAAGGCAGCCGGCTGTGTAATCGCAAAAGTAAATTGTCGCGGACAAAGATTTGCATCTGTAATATTTAAAGTATAGTTACCAATATTTAAATTTGTTACAGTAGAAGTACCCTGACCGGTAATTGGTGGGGCTACCGGCAACCAATTAAAAGTATAACCTGGTGTTCCACCAGATGGCACAACTGTAATTGACCCATTAGCAGAGCCAAAACATCTTACAGGTGTTACCGTAGAATTAATTGTTACCGATGCGGCAGGTTGAACAATACCAATTGATTGTGAAGTTACACAGCCGTTACCATCTGTAACAGAAATATTATAAGTTCCGGTATTTAAACCACTTGCCGTTGATGTATTACCAATAGTTGTAAAACCAACAACCGGTGTCCATGTAAATGTAAACGGCCCTGTTCCGGAGGCTGTAACCGTTGCTCCACCTGTACTTGATCCAAAACAAGTTACAGATTGACTGTTAATTGTTAAAGTTGGTCCTGAAGGATTTGTTAATACTGCCGAAACCGTTGTAGAACAAGGCCCATCAGTAATTGTAACAGTGTAAGGGCCCGCTAATAAACTGGTATAACAACTTGTGGTACCACCAACGCCGCCGGCAGGACTCCATGCAAAAGTATAAGGACCCGCACTGCCACTTGGGCCGCCACTTGGTGTCACACATATACTACCGTTATTAACGATACAGGCAGAAGGATTAGTTGTTGTGAATGTTGCAGAAATAGAAGGTGTAGAAGTGATGTTAAATATTTGTGTTTTTGAACAACCATTGGCATCAGTGACCCTTAAAGTGTAAGTTCCAATACACAAGTTGCTAAGATTAGCAGTTGTAATAGATCCCGGACTCCAAGAATACGTTAATAAACCTGTTCCGCCGGAAGCATTTGAATTAATTGCACCATTACAATTTCCAAAACAGTTTACATTGGTTTGCGTTGGTGCTATAATTATATCGGGTGGATTAGTAAAGGTAATAGTGCCCGTGTTTGAACATCCCAATTGATCCTGAACTAAAACGGTATATGTTCCGGCACATAAATTGGTTGCTGTTTGTGAAGTTTGTGAAGGTGTTGTTGCAGACCATGTGTATGTATATGGCAAAGTTCCACCCAATGCATTTGCTGTTGCGGAACCCGTGCATACTCCAAAACATTGTATTCCCGCCCCTGCAGTAACAACAGTAACACTAACGGTTTGCGCAACACCTGCTGTTGCTGTAGCAGTACATCCTTGACTATCTGTTACAACAACTGTATAATTACCCGGACACAATGAACTAACGGCTGCATTTGTTCCAACAGTTGCGGCTAAAGAATTTGTCCACACAAAAGTATATCCGGGAGTACCATTTGAAGCCGTAACAGTTGAAGCGCCGGTACAAGCGTTACAACTTGATTGTAATCCTGTAATAGCAGCAGATAAAGCAATTGGAGATACAATAGTGAAATTGATAGATTGCGAACAACCATTTGCATCCGTTACATTTGCAATATAATTTCCTGCGCATAATCCGGAAATAATACCTGTTGCATTATTAATTATTGGGAAGGTGTTAAATTGATAATTATATGGACCAGTTCCACCAACTGCTGTTATTGTTGCAGATCCATTGCAGCTTCCTGCACACGAAGTAGAAGTAGTGTTTTGTGTTAAAGTAATTGAAGATGGAGAAGTTACTGTGGCTGTAGCTGATTTAGTACAACCTTGATTATCGGTAACAATCAAAGTGTAATTTCCTATACATAAACCTACGTTTGGATTACCTGTTGGACCGTTTGACCAATTTAACGTATAACCGGGCGTTCCTCCAGATACAACTCCAGATAAAACACCATTACAACTAGAAAAACAAGAAACACTCGTTGTGTTAATAGTAACAGTCATATCAGTTGGCTGCAATAAACTTGTTGTTAATGTTCCAACACAACCGTTCGCATCAGTTACAGTAAACGTATAATTTCCTGCACATTGCCCCGCTAATGCACCACCGGCAACTGTTCCTGTAGGTGTTGTCCAAACAAAAGAATATAAAGGGGTTCCTCCTAAAGCGCTTCCGGCAAGTGTACCATTACAAGAATTAAAACAAGTAATGGAGGTTGAACTAATTGACGGCACTAAAGGGTTTGGCTGCGCAATATTAACCGTGAAAGATTGTCTGCAACCGGCGCCATAGCCAACAGTTAACGTATAAACACCTGCTGAAAGATTAACATAGGATGGAGGCGCAATAACAGTTGACGTAGATGATGTTAAGGTAAATGTATACGGCCCTGGCTGACCGCCAAGCACAACACCGATCGATCCTGTAGGCACACCATTACAACTTAAACTCGCCGTAGAAAAAACAGCTGTTAAACTTGCAGGTTGACTAATAGTAATAACGGTAGAAGTTACGCAAAGTGAAGCATCTGTAATTGAAGCAGTGTAACTTCCAACACATAAACCGCTAATGATACCGGTTGTATTTGTTGTAACCGGTAGTGTATTAAACTGAAAAGTGTAAGGTGGATTTCCCCCTAAAACAGTAACCGTGCCGGATCCATCGCAATTACCAATACAAGAAACAGAAGTGGTATTTTGAGTAACCGTAAATTGTTGTGGGGCAGTAATAGTTGCTGTTTGAGTTTTTGTACAGCCTAATGCATCCAAAACAGTTAATGTATAAGCTCCGGCAGCTAAATTTGTATTTGGATTACCTATTGGTCCGTTAGACCAAGTTAATGTATAACCGGGCGTTCCGCCTAAAACATTTGCAGATAAAATACCATTAGTTCCGCCAAAGCATGAAACGTTAGTTGGCGTTATAGTTATTGTAATATCAGGTGGTGAAGCTAAATTGGTTGTTTGAGTTGCAATACAGTTATTCGCATCTGTAACTTGAAGCGTATAATTACCGGCACATAAATTTACCTGAGCTGCACCTACCAATGTTCCTGTTGGTGTTGTCCATAAAAAGGTGTAAGCCGGAGTACCACCCACTGCACTACCATTTAACGTACCAATACAATTATTAAAACATGTTAGTGATGTTGAAACTATTGAAGGTACTAAAGCTGATGGCGGCTGGGCAATAACAATTGCAAAGGTTTGTGTACAGCCTGCGCCGTAACCAATAGTTAAAGTATAATTACCTGCTGGTAAATTAATATATGGCGGAGCTGCGACCACTGTTGCGGTTGAAGAAGTTAAGGTAAAAGTGAATGGTCCGGAAGCTAAAGGAGTTGGTGTAGCATTTATTGTTCCTGTACTTCCTCCAAAACAACTAACACTACCTGTGGTTATATTAGCTGTAACACTTGATGGCTGAGTAATAGTAACAACGGTAGAAGTAGGGCAATTTGAAGCGTCTCTAACAGCAATTGTATAACTTCCAACACATAAAGTATTAATTGACGCGGCATTTTGTCCGCCCGGCGTCCATGTAAAACTGAATGGAGCACCATTTCCACCCGAAGGTGTAACAGTTGCGCCCCCATTACATAATCCAAAACAGGTAATACTTTGCGATGTAGCAGTAATACTTAATGCAGGTGGTTGTGTTATATTTACTATGGCGGTGGTTGAACAACCAACGGCATCTGTAACAGAAACAGTATAACTTCCCGGACCTAAATTATTAACTGTTGTTGAGTTTGCTGCAATTGTAGAAGGACCGGCTGCAATCCATGTGGTTACATAACCCGGAGTTCCACCTGTTACAGAAACAGACGCACTACCGTTTGTTAATCCATTACAAGAAACATTTGTAAAAGTTGGGGTTATAGTTATTGGAGGAGGAGATGTTAAGGTAAAAGTTTGAGGAGTTATTGTACAATTTTGAGCGTCTTTTATGGTTACAGTATGTGTTCCGGCGCATAGGTTCGTAATTCCGGCAAGCGATCCTGCTTGTGGCGCCCAAGTATAACTGTAAGGCCCTGTACCTCCACTCACCGCAACAGAAGCGGCGCCGGTGCAAAGCCCGCCGCAGGTAATAGCTGTTTGGGTTTTAATAGCGGATAATGGTGGTGGTTGTGTAATATTAAAACTGGAGTTAATTGAACAACTCTGAGTATCAATAACAGTAAATGTTACTATTCCGGGAGAAAGACCGCCCAATGTTGCAGAGCCAGCAGCAGGAACTGTAAATGAACCGCCGGGCGTAAATGTTACTGTATAACCGGGCGTTCCGTTAATTGGAGATAAGGTAAAAGAGCCGTTTGAAGCAGAATTACAAGTCACACTAGATGTGATAGACGTGGAACTTAAAGCTAAAGGCTGAGTTAAATTATTTGTAAATGTTCTTATGCAACCTTTTGTATCTACAACTACGAATGTATTTATACCTGCACATAAATTTGTAAACGTAGATAAACCAGATACAACGGGAATTCCAGGGCCTCCATTCACGGTAACTGTATACGGTGGAACGCTACCATTAATGTTACTTGTTATAGATCCGTTACAATCTCCAAAACATTTTGGCTGAACAGTAAGCGGATTAATTGGAACAAAATTTATTGCGGATACCCCTTGAACTTGAGCGGCATTCGAAAAGGCAATGGGAACAGCACCTGAAAAAACGATAACGTCAAAAAAGTCAACGCAAGAGCATAAACCAGAGATGGTATAAGTGCCCGCAGTAGGAACAGATACAAGTGTAGGCGTTACACATGAAGGGTTATTCCATTGAAGAACATAAGGACCGGGGGTACACGAAGCATCAATGTTTAATATTAATTGTCCGTCACATGCGCCCGAACAAGAAATACCAACCGCAGTAAGTGTTGCCCCACAAGCCATGATGGCCGAATTATTTGAATTAATGATCTTATAGTCGTTTCCTAAATTTGCTTGTGGCGCGATCTTGTATTTTGATGGATCAGTTTGGTAGGCTTTGATCAAAAATTTATCAGAAACAAAATCTGCATTATTCCCAATTTCAATGCGGTTATTAACATCTAAATTCCCACGTGTTACTTCGAAGTTTACTTGGTTTTTATTGGCGTAAAAATCGCCTGTTTTAATAGATGAAGAAATAACTTTATAATTTCCTGAATTAAAATTTAAAGAATTAGCATTTGCAATATTTATGTTTTTTAAATTCCAATTACCATTCTCAAACACAACGTCTCCTTCATAAGAAGCGGCATTAAAACGAACGTTGTTATAGTGAGATGACCCTGACTTAAAAACTAATTTTGAGTTGGTTTTAAAGTCTGTTTTGTAATTTAATTCGAAATCACCGGAAATATTAATTTCAGTGAACTTTGACCCAACAACAGTATAATTTACAAAATCATTGGTAAATTTTAATGATCTGCAATTATTTACACCAACAATAGTAACAACAGGATTTGTGAAGTTTTGGGTTGAATTATCATCAAAAACAAGATCATTAATCGCTGATGGAATTTTGTTTGCAGCCGATCCACCGGAAGTTAAACTCCAATGATTACCATCATTAAAGTTTCCGCTTCCACCAACCCAATAAAGGGTTTGAGCCTTAAAAAGCAGAAAAGTAAAACAATATAATAAAGTTAGTATAGATCTTTTGTTTCCCAAATACATATAATTTAACTTATTTTACGAAAATATAGTTTAATTGGTTACTAATTTACAACAAATAACAACATAATTAACAATTTAACGGTTCAAACTTTAACATTTCAAACTTATATAACTACTGCTCATGAGCCAAGAAGAAAAAAATCCCTGGAAAACCCTCAATTCAGAAATAAAATTTGAAACACCCTGGATAAAAGTAACTAAACACGATGTGCTCAATCCCGCCGGGAAACCGGGTTTATATGGTGTTGTGACTTTCAAAAATTTAGCCATAGGTGTTCTTCCTTTAGATAACGACAAAAATACCTGGTTGGTTGGTCAGTGGCGTTACCCTTTAGACCAGTATAGCTGGGAAATTCCTGAAGGAGGAGGACCATTAGACGAAGACCCGCTTGACTCTGCGAAACGAGAGCTAAAAGAGGAGACAGGGATCGTTGCGAAAAAATACACCGAAATTGCCAGAATGCACACTAGTAATTCAGCAACAACCGAATATGCCATATTATTTGTAGCCCAAGATCTCGATTTTTTTGAAGCTGAGCCGGAAGAAAGTGAAGATCTTAAAATAAAAAAATTACCCTTCAATGAGGCCTATAACATGGTAATGAACGGTCAAATCACTGATTCTTTAAGTATGGCAGCCATCTTAAAAACTAAAATTTTATTAGATGAGGGCAAACTGTAACAATTTTGGATCAAATACCGTTTCATCCCATTTATCCATAATTTAATTACAGATTTTATTTATACTTTTACATTCACAAAAATGAAAGCACTCGTTCAAAACTTCACCAACCAGTTAAAAGAAGCAAAAGTTATTGCTGACAAAGCAATTATTTCCTCTTCAAAAAACATCCAAAACATTGTAATTACAGGTCTTGGCGGTTCTGGCATAGGCGGAACCATAATTTCTGAATTAGTTTCAGATTCTTGTACCGTGCCTATCATAATAAATAAGGATTATTTTTTACCTGCATTCGTTAATGAAAATACTCTATTAATTGTTTCAAGTTACTCAGGGAACACAGAAGAAACATTAAGCGCTATGCAACAAGCAATTTCTAAAAAAGCGCAAATTGCTTGTATTACCAGTGGTGGAAAAGTTTTAGAACTAGCCAAACAACATCAATTCGATTTTATTGAGATTCCGGGTGGCAACCCTCCCCGTTCTTGTATAGGTTATTCTTTAGTGCAATTAATAAAAGTTTTAGTGGCAAAAGATTTTGCCGATAAAAAATTATTTTCAGATCTGGATAAGGCAATTACATTATTAGATAAAGAAAACGCATCTATAAAAATTGAATCACAAAAAATTGCCGAAAAATTATTAAACAAGATAACGGTTATTTATTCTTTAGGTACTTGCGAAGGCGCTGTTGTAAGATTCAGACAGCAAATAAACGAGAACAGTAAAATGCTTTGCTGGCATCACGTTTTTCCTGAAATGAATCATAATGAATTAGTAGGCTGGACAGAAAAAAACGAAAATTTAGTAGTGGTAACGTTTCATACCTCATTTGACTACGCACGCACAAAAAAACGTTACGATGTTTGCAAACCTATTTTCGAAAAATATTCTAGCGGGGTTATTGACATTACTGCTAAAGGCGAAAGTAAATTAGAACAGTTTTTATACTTAATAAACATTGGCGACTGGATAAGCTGCGATATTGCAGACCTTAGAGGGATCGATGCGGTTGAAGTGAATGTTATTAATCACTTAAAGAGTGAACTCGCGAAATTTTAGTTTTGCAAAATAAAAAGATCATATTTCAGGATTTAGGTTTAATGGATTACAAAGCTTGCTGGGATTACCAGGAAAAGCTATTTAATGAAACCGTAAATCTTAAAATCTCCAACAGAGATCTTCCTGAAGAAAAACAAATTCCAACTAAAAATCATTTATTGTTTGTTGAACACCCACACGTTTATACCTTAGGAAAAAGCGGCGATGAAAAAAATTTACTCCTCAACGAAAAACAACTTTTAGATAAACACGCTAACTATTATAAAATAAATCGTGGTGGCGATATTACCTATCATGGGCCTGGTCAATTAGTAGCCTACCCCATTTTAGATCTTGATAATTTTTTTACTGATATTCATAAATATTTACGCCTGCTCGAAGAAACGATCATTCTCACATTAAAAGAATACGGTATTGAAAGCGGCAGAAGCAAAGGCGAAACAGGCGTTTGGCTGGATGCCGACGATAAATTTAAAGCTCGAAAGATCTGCGCCATGGGCGTTCGCTGCAGCAGATGGGTAACCATGCATGGCTGGGGGTTTAACGTAAACTCAGATCTTAATTATTTTAATAATATTATTCCGTGTGGCATTAATGATAAAGCTGTAACCAGTTTAAATAAAGAACTGGGCCGTGATGTTGATATGCAAGAAATAAAAGAAAAATTAAAAAAGAATTTTTCGAATTTGTTTGAAGCAGAATTTATTCAATAATAAAGAGATTTAAGATACAAGATGAATGATACAAGAAATAACTTTTCTAATCTTTTGTCCTAAATCATTTATCTTTTATCAATTAAAAAGTTAATACGGACTTTGTTTCCGCAATAATTTTGAGAATAATTTCGGAAAAAATCGTCTGATATTGATCATTAAGATCTCTTTACCGCCAATAAAAATTTCTTCCTTATTATTTCGTATGCCTTTAATGATCTGCCTTGCGCACTCATCAGCACTCATAGCATTTTCATGGCTTTCATCCATTTTATTATGAGTTTTTCCGTTGGCTGTTACGGCATTGAACGAAACGTTAGTTTTAATTTTACCCGGACAAACCAACATGGTTTTAATTCCAAAGCTTTCTGTTTCTAAACGTAATGATTCGTAAAAACCATGCAAGGCGTGTTTTGCAGCACTGTAGGACGAACGTAAATAAAATCCAAATTTACCGGCAATACTGCTAATGGCAATTATTTGTCCGCCTTTTTGGCGTTTCATATACGGCAAAACTGCCTTGGTTAAAGCAACGTATGAAAAATAATTAACTTCCATTAATTGTCTGTCAATTTCAATAGGTGTTTCAATTGCTTCAGAACGCTGACTGTACCCGCCATTATTTATTAAAATATCTATTCTTCCAAACTTATTCATTATTTGTGCGGCTAAACCACTGGCGTTCTTTGTATCACTGAGATCAAATGGTAAAAGCATTAAGTCTAGTTCTGGCAATTTTGTAAGCGCCCCTACTCTTTTTAATTCATCTTCTCTTCGAGCAGACAAAATCAAACGCGCTTCCTGCCTTGCAAATTCAAGTGCCAAAGCCTCTCCTATTCCTGAAGATGCACCGGTGATCCAAATAACTTTATCTTTAAATTCGCTCATTAGTTTACTCCAATAAATCTACAATTTGTTTTGGATTAATTTTAATAATACAGTTACAATCTTTTCCATTCTTGCAATCAACACAGTCTTTATCAAAAACCACAAATGATGCGTTTTTTCCTATCGGCATCCAACGACCTGGATGCATTGGTCGCTTTGGAACAAACAACCCAATTGCTTTTTTATTTAATGCCGCTGCAATGTGCAAGGGACCAGTACTTGCAGCCACCAGGCCATTTGCTGCATTTATAAAAGCAATGTATTGTTGTAAAGATAATTTTCCGGTTAGATCGATGATGTTTTTATTCTTTAAAAGCTCCGGCATTAATTTTCCTTCTTGCTCGGTACCACTGATAAAAATTTTAAACTTTTCTTTTGGTAACAATTCAATTAATTTTTCAAAATTATCTATGCCCCATTCGCGCGCGCTACCTTTTGATTTTGGATGTAAAATAACATTAAATCTATTTGGATCTATAAGTTGTTTATGATCAGAATTAAGTATAGGCACTTTTGTAAAACCATAATAGTCTGAAACAGAAGTTAAAGAAACTGACGTCTCAATATTTAAAAAACTTAATAATTTAAAATTTAATTGCGACTCGTGCAGATCAGAATTTTTTCGTGAAAGATTAATTAATTTGTTGCACGTAAGCCAATGGTAGATCCTGTTTTTTGTTCCCACTCTTAAAGGAATACCGGCACTTTTAGCTAATTGTGCAATTTCTTTTTTTGGAAAAACGTGAACAAAAACATCAGCATTTATTTTTTTTAACTCTGCAATTCTTTCTTCCGGGGATAATTTTTCTAAGTCATCATAATTAATAAATTCATCAACATGTTCGCTTAAGGCAATAACATCTTTGGTGTAATTTCTTCCAAGAAAAACAATTGTACTTTTTGGAAAATGTTTTTTAATTAACCCTGCCATTGGCAACGTTAAAACAACATCGCCAATACTATCGGTTCTACTTAGAATGATCTTAAAATTATTTGGCAGGTTTTTGATGGTATAAATTTCTGATTTTTTTATATTTTAAATAGGTAGCGTAAGCCGAAATTTTAGAAATTAAATATCCTGCCTTTCCATCTAAAAACCCAAGCTTCAATAAATAATGATCAATAAATTTAGCCACAGGATTTACAATTAATTTAAAAAGAGGCGCTTTTTTTCCATTTTCAAAATAGGCTTTAGAGGCTATGTTCGTAAAGTATTCTACTTGCTTGTAATGATCTTGTACTGAATAATAACTGTAGTGCAAAATATCGCCTTTTAAATGTCCTGTATTTTTATCACCTGCAAACAATTCATATTTATCGTGTGGATTAACCCCTGTCCAATGCCCCTTTGATCTGTCCCATAAACGTAATTTGGTATCGGGGTACCAGCCGCAATGTTTTACCCAGTGTCCGCAATAATTAGTTAATCGGTTCATGTAATAGCCTTCTTTCGCAAAGTTCTTTTTTATTTCTGAAATAGAGGCTGTAAGAGTTTCGTCTAAAGCCTCATCGGCATCTAACGACAATACATGCGGGTTTGAAGCATAGGTAATAGCTCTGTTTTTTTGTTGAATATGCCCGTCAAATGCATGCTGAAAGAATTTTACCCCATGTTTTTCGCAAATTGCCTGAGTTTTATCCTTACTAAAGGAGTCTAACACCACAATTTCGTCCGCAATCCCTTTAACAGAGAGCAAACAACGCTCTATATTCTTCTCCTCATTAAAGGTAATTATAACAACTGACAACTTTATCACGCCCTAAAAATACCAATTTTTAAAGAAATGCTATTTTTGTTGTGTTGTTTAGTCAAATAAAAAAAATAATCGGGCAAAATATGGTACTAACCGTTGCATTAATTGTAACTGTTTTGGTGTACTATAAATTTTTCTTTTATGGCCATATCAGTTGGGATGACCCTGAAATGGTTTTTAAAAATAAATTCGTAAGGACGTTTGACGTAAAAGGATTATTCACCAATCATTTTGTAGGAAATTATATTCCTATAACCATGTTAACACATTCAATTGGTTGGCTGCTTTTTGAAAATAATGATGGCGGACATCATTTTATTAATCTTTTGTTTCATTTAATTAATGGGGTTTTAGTTTATCAATTAACAAAACGACTTTTCAAAAATGATCTAATAACGAATATAGCTACAATTGTTTTTTTATTGCATCCAATGCAAGTTGAATCTGTTGGTTGGATAAGCGAATTAAAAAACGTATTGTCAACTACCTTTTTTTTAGCAGGTGTTTTGAGTTATTTAAATTTTACCGAGCGTTCAAAAAAGAGCGATTACGCTTTGTGTTTTTTCTATTTTATATTAGGTTGTTTAAGTAAATCCTCAGTAGTTGTGTTTCCAATTGCTTTAATTTGTTTGGATATTTTATTGCAAAAAAAGATCTCCTTTAAATTTTTGATCAATAAAATTCCTTTTATAATTATTTCGATCGTAATTGGATTAATAAATATTAAAACACAAACCGCCGATCAATTCATTAATCTTTCACACGAATTCCCATTCTATCAACGAATCGGTTTTGCAGGTTATGCGCTTCTAAAATATTTTATTCTTTTTATTTTGCCTGTTAACCTTAGCGTTATTTATCCTTACCCGGAAATTAATACAGCCGTATTTGGCGTTGGCTATTCCGGTTTACTGATCATTATCGCCTTAATTATTTTGTTCATTAAACAAAAAAAATATCAAGCAGCGGCAATTATACTTTTTGTTATTACTAATTTGATCTTAGTACTGCAATTTATTCCGTTTGGTGAAGTGCTTTATGCAGACCGTTACGCCTACGTTCCACTCATTGGTTTTGCCTGGCTAATTGGTTTAATTTTATCCAACTTAAAACTTCCGGTAAGTATTTTATCCTTTGTTTTTATCGCCTTGTTTTCTGTTTTTTCTTTTTCGAGAAGTTTAGATTGGAAAAGCGCATTGAATTTATACGAAGACATTAATAAAAAATACCCTAACCAATTTTTGGTTTTAAATAGTATTGGCGTTGAAAGTATGTTCTTAAATGAGAACGAAAAAGCCTTGGATTATTTAAACAGAGCAGTTTCTGTAGCTCCAAGAAATTATAAAGGATTTTATAATAGAGGATTGTTGTATTTGAAGAACAACCAACCTGAGCAAGCCATAAAAAGTTTTAATCAAACTCTGGAATTATACAATTATTCAAAAGCTTATGTTGGAAGAGCGAATGCATATTACATGTTAGGCGACTTTCCAAAAGCAATAAACGACGCCAATTTCGTTTTAAAAACAGAACCAAATAACATCAAAGCACATTTTGTTTTAGGCAATTGTTATAATGATCTAAACAGATTAGAGGATGCACTTAATGAATACAATATTTGTTTAAAATACAATAAAGATGAAGCCGAATTTTATTTTAAACGCGGCATTGTGTATGGCAAAAAGCAAGATTTTAATGCCTGCATAAATGAAATTAATATTTGCCTGCAATTAAATCCGAATTACTTTGAAGCATACTATTGGAGAGGTGTAGCTAAAGTTAATTTAAAACAAAATGGTTGCGAAGATTTTAAAATCGCCGCGCAAAAAAATCATCAACCGGCAATTGACACGTTTAATAAATTTTGCAGATGAAAGTAAGCATTATACAAACCAATTTATTTTGGGAAGACAGAGAAAAAAACCTCGCACATTTTGATGCACTCATCAATAAAATAAATGAGCCAACAGATCTGATCGTTTTACCCGAAATGTTTACTACAGGATTTAGCATGAACCCTGAAAGAACTGCGGAGCCTCATTTAACAAGCTCTCATACTTGGTTATTACAAAAAGCAAAAGAAAAAAACGCAACTATTACCTGCAGTGTTGCAATAAAAGATGGTGCTAATTATTTTAATCGTCTGCATTGGGTTGAACCAAATGGTACTTCCAGCTTTTACGATAAACGCCATTTATTTAGAATGGCAAAAGAAGACGAAAAATATACCGCTGGAAAAGAAAAAATCATCAAACAAATTAGTGAATTTAAAATAATGCCATTAGTTTGTTACGATCTGCGTTTTCCGGTATGGAGCAGAAATTTTAAAGACCATCAACCAAATTATGATATTTTAATATACCTTGCTAATTGGCCGGAAGTACGCAATTACCCTTGGAAACAATTATTGATAGCGCGTGCTATCGAAAACCAGTGTTATGTAATTGGTGTTAACCGAATTGGAAAAGACGGCAACGATTTTAATCACTCCGGTGATAGTATGGTAATTAACCCAAGAGGTGAGATCATCAATAAACCAAAAGCAAACGAAGAAAATATTGAAACGATCACTTTAGATAAAACCTATTTAGATGAATTCAGAAAGATTTTTCCGGTTGGATTAGATGCTGATGATTTTGAGTTGAAATAAAAAGTCATTGCCAATCCCCCTAACCCCCTTCTCCAAGGGGGAATTAACCGCTAATTCAGACATTTGTTAGAGCCCCCTAAAATCTTATCTTTGTACCCTATTTTACAAAACAATAATTACCTGAATTTACAATGGAATACAATTTTACCGATATAGAAAAAAGATGGCAAAATTTTTGGGCTTCTAATAAAACATTTAAAGCTGAAGATTCATCCATTAAACCAAAATATTATGTACTGGATATGTTCCCGTATCCATCCGGTGCAGGCTTACACGTTGGGCATCCATTAGGTTATATTGCCTCTGATATTGTTGCGCGCTACAAACGCCACAAAGGTTTTAATGTGTTGCATCCCATGGGTTACGATAGTTTTGGTTTACCTGCTGAGCAATACGCTATACAAACCGGACAACATCCAAAAATTACTACCGAAGAAAACATTGCGCGCTACCGCATGCAAATGGATAAAATTGGTTTTAGTTTTGATTGGGATAGAGAAGTGAAAACATCAAACCCCGATTATTACAAATGGACACAATGGATCTTTATTCAAATTTTTAATTCGTGGTACAATAAAACAACAGATAAAGCAGAAAACATTTCTTCATTAATAAAAGAGTTTGAAGCAAATGGAAATGCGAATGTAAATGCGGTTTGCGACGAAAACGTAAAATCATTTTCTGCTCAAGATTGGAAAGCCTTTTCTGAAAAAGAAAAGTCAGATACTTTAATGGCCTACCGTTTAACGTATTTAGGCGAAGCCTATGTTAACTGGTGTCCTGCATTAGGAACTGTATTAGCAAACGACGAAGTTAAAGATGGTGTAAGCGAACGTGGCGGACATCCAGTAGAACGGAAACTCATGAAACAATGGAGCATGCGCATTACAGCCTATGCACAACGATTGTTAGATGGATTAGATACTTTAGACTGGACAGAAAGTTTAAAAGAATCGCAACGTTATTGGATTGGAAGAAGTGAAGGCACTTCATTGCGATTTAAGATACAAGACACAGGACTTAAGACTAGCGACTCACAACTAACGACTGAAGAAATAGAAGTGTTTACAACTCGTCCTGATACAATTTTTGGTGTGTCGTTTGTTACACTTGCACCCGAGCATGAATTAGTAGAAACATTAACCACTGCAGAAAATAAAAAAGCGGTGGATGATTATGTTACCGTTTCTAAAAACAGAAGTGAGCGCGAACGCCAAGCGGATGTTACAAAAATATCCGGTGTATTTACAGGTTCTTATGTTATACATCCGTTTACAGGAAAACAAATTCCTATTTGGGTCGGCGATTATGTTTTAGCCGGATATGGCACAGGAGCTGTTATGGCAGTGCCGGCACATGATGAGCGTGATTTTAAATTCGCGAATTATTTTGGTTTACCATTACCACAAGTTATTGAGCCAACTAAAGACCACGATTTTTCAAAAGATGCATGGGGAGATAAAGAAGGTAAATTAATTAACTCCGATTTTTTAAATGGGTTAGATGTAAAGTCTGCTCTTAAAAAAGCGATCGAAGAAATTGAAAAAAATAAATTAGGAAAGAAAAAAATTAACTTCCGTTTACGCGATGCTGTATTTGGCAGACAGCGTTATTGGGGAGAGCCAATTCCTATTTATTATAAGGACGGAATTCCATTTGCTTTAAGTGATAACGAATTGCCTTTAGTGTTGCCCGAAGTAGATAAATATTTACCAACCGAAGATGGCGAACCACCTTTAGCGAGAGCGAAAGATTGGAAATACATGCCTTCGGAAGGTGGGGCTTTTGACTACGAACACAGTACCATGCCGGGTTGGGCAGGAAGCTCTTGGTATTTTTTACGTTATATGGATCCTCATAACGGTTCGGTATTTGCCGATAAAAAATTAACCGAGTACTGGAAACAAGTTGACCTATACATTGGTGGTAGCGAACATGCCACCGGGCATTTATTATACGTTCGCTTCTGGACAAAATTTTTGAACGACCTTGGACACATTGCCATTGATGAACCTGCAAAGAAGTTGATCAACCAAGGGATGATACAGGGAAGAAGTAATTTTGTTTATAGATTTATGCCCTCTTTTTCTGGTAGTGATAAAAACGTTGAAATTTTAAATTATTTTAAATCAAACCCAGTTTTTATTTCAAAAAATTTAGCGGATGAAATTCAAAATAAAAAAACTACTTCTAATGAATTATTAAGCAAGCATTGGGAGTCAATCAAGGAAAAGTTTGAGAAAGAAACAGGAATTAAGAATATTACATTCTGGGCTCAAGACGCCACTCCCTTAAATGTTGATGTTAATATAGTATCCAACGATATATTAGACCAAGAAGCTTTTAGAAATTGGAGAGATGATTTTAAAAACGCTCAATTTATCACAGAAGAAAACGGAAAATATATTTGTGGTGTTGAAATTGAAAAAATGTCTAAGTCAAAATTCAATGTTGTAAGTCCTGATGATATTGGTGAAAAATTTGGAGCAGACACTTTACGTTTATACGAAATGTTTTTGGGTCCGTTAGAACAAAGTAAACCATGGAACACGAATGGTATTACAGGTGTTGCAGGATTTTTAAAGAAGCTATGGCGCTTGTTCTTCACGGCTTCGACACAGTCTACCCTGAGCGGAGTCGAAGGGCTCAGCGTGACGGAAGACGTTCCAACCAAAGCAGAATTAAAAACCTTGCATAAAATGATCAAAAAAATCACAGAAGACATTGAACGTTTTTCTTTCAATACATCTGTAAGTAATTTTATGATCTGTGTAAACGAATTAGGCGATCTTAAATGTAACAGGCGTGCAATTTTAGAACCTTTATTAATTTGTTTGTCACCATACGCACCGCACATTACCGAGGAGCTTTGGAGCTTATTAGGCCACAAAGAAAGCATAGCCTTTGCAACTTTCCCTTTACACAACGAAGAGTATTTAGTAGATGATAGCTTTACTTACCCAATTTCGTTTAACGGCAAAATGCGTTTAAACATTGAGTTAGCGGCAACCTTAACTGTTCAGGAAATTGAAAAAGAAGTGATGAGCAGAGAAGATGTACAAAAATATTTAGAAGGTAAAACTCCTAAGAAAATTATTATTGTACCTAAGAAGATCGTGAATATTGTAGTGTAAACTACTTACATTTAAAAATAATAATTATATTCAACATATATTTATCAAAAACCATCAATTATGAATTTAAAATTTAAATTATTAACACTGACTTTATTTGTTAGTATCATTTCTTTTTCGCAAAAAAAATTATCCTCATGTTTTTCTACAGAAAGAAATCATACGGAAATGTTTAGTAAAGGAAGCAACGGCTTTTTAGAATTTTTTTACGTGCCAAATGGTGCTTGGAAAAAAGACAATTCAAGTTTCTCTGCCTCAAAAGTTAATGGCGATGTAAGTGCCATTTATGAACCGCAGCGCAAACACTCAGCGGTTTTTTACAAGGGTGAAGATTCATTCTTACATTATTATTTTGTTGATGCAGGAAAATGGATGCACGATGGTGAATCATTCAAAGCATCTGGTATTGATGGAAATATAGCAACTGTATTTGAAACACAAAGAATGCACTCATCAGTTTTCTTTAAAGGTACAGACGGTTATCTTCATTTCTATTATGTTAATAATGGCAAATGGCAGCATGATGGCGAATCATTTAAAGCAGTGAAGGTAGATGGTGATATTTCTGCTGTATACGAAACACAAAGACAACATTGCGCAGTTTTTTTTAAAGGCACTGATGGATCATTACATTATTATTACGTGAGTAATGGCAAATGGCAACACGACGGTACTTCATTTGCTCAAACCAAAGTTGGCGGAGATATCAGTTCTGTTTTTGAAACCCAACGTAACCACAGTGCTGTATTCTTTAAAGGAGATGACAATAAGTTGCATTATTACTTTTTAAACAATGGAAAATGGCAACATGACGGAACTTCATTTAGTTCATCAATAGTTGGCGGCCCAATAGCATCTGTTTTTGAAACACAGAGAAATCATAGCGCAGTTTTTTTCAAAGGTGCTGACGGCGTGTTAAATTATTATTATTTACTAAATGGCGCTTGGGCTAAAGATGATAAATCATTTAGCGCGTCAAAGATCAACACCACCATTTCTGTTATTTTTGAACCGCAAAGAAAACATAGTGCTGTTTTTTACACTGGTAGTGATGATAAAACACATTACTATTATGTTACTGACGGGAAGTGGAATCATGATCAAAATTCTTTTTAAAGCAATTTTTTCATAATAGGTAATAGAATTTTATTTGCCGTTAAATTTGCAAACATTACAAGCTGCAATTTTGAGATCCTAATAGATGAAATATTTTATTCATTAGAGATTCCTCATTCTTGGAATGACTTGCCTATTGCAAATTACAAGAGTGTCATCCTGACGAAGGAAGGATCTGTACCTTTTCTCAAAAAGATTCCTCATTCTTCGGAATGACAATAGATCAAAAAAAATGCGGTTCAAATTGAACCGCATTTTTTTATTAATTAATTTACCCCTAAAATAATTAATCTACATTATCGTGTAAGAACGAGTTATTCGGGCGGATCTCGATCTTTTTATCATCGCTTTCGCCTAAAGTAAATCTCGAAACACTCGACTCAGTACTTGGTGTTTTTTGCTCTAAACTAATATTCTTACGTTCAAAAGCTGTTTGCTTTTCTAAAGCCGCTAAACCTTCAGGGCTTTTCATTTTAAGCGTGATCTCTTTTAGTTTGCGGATACGTTCTTGAGCTAATTTAATTTGCTCTTCTCTGCTAACTACATCTTGCTCAAATGTTGGCTCTTCGGTAATTTGATTTGAAACCGTTTTTGTTTCTTCAGAAACAACATCGTTAAAAGTAAACTCAGTAATTACAGTTTTAGTTTCTTCGATAGGTGAAGTCACCGTGTAATCCGTATCATTTTGAGTTTCTTCGATCGCACTAATAATATTTATTTCTTTAATGGTCTCTTGCGTTTCTTCTTTAATAAAAACAAAAGGTTCTACTTTTTGGATCTCGTCAATGATGGTTGTTTGAACAACTTCAGCAACAGGCGTTTCAATTACTTTCTCATCTAAATTCACAACCTTACGATCTTTAAAAGACATTGGCTCGAAACCGGTAGTTTGTTTTGATTTAAATCCTGTAGCAATAATTGTTACACTTACATTATCACCTAATGATGCATCTGTACCGTAACCTGTAATTAATTCAGCAGTACCACCGGCAGCTTCCTGAATAAAATCTGTGATCTCGCCAAACTCATCCATATCAATATCATCAGTACCACTCATGATATTTAATAATACGTGACGAGCGCCGCTGATATCATTATCATTTAATAAAGGAGAATTTAATGCTTGTTCAACCGCTTTAATAGCGCGCTTTTCGCCACTAGCAACTGCAGAACCCATAATAGCAACGCCGCTATCTTTCATTACAGTTTTAACGTCATTAAAGTCAACGTTAATATGCATATGTAAACTAATGATCTCTGCGATACTTTTTGCAGCACCGGTTAAAACATCATCAGCATGTTCAAAGGCTTCGCTCATTTTTAAGTTACCGTAAATTTCACGTAACTTATCATTACCAATAACTAATAAAGTATCAACATACTTTTTCATTTCTTCTAAACCCGCTTCAGCTTGTGCGCGACGTTTCTTTCCCTCAAAAGTAAACGGAATGGTAACTATACCTACAGTAAGAATACCTAATTCTTTTGCAACACTTGCAATTACAGGCGCAGCACCGGTACCGGTACCACCACCTAAACCGGCGGTAATAAATACCATTTGCGTGTTAGGCGTTAAAAAACCTTTTATTTCTTCGATCGATTCCAAAGCAGCATCACGGCCAACATCAGGAATTGAACCTGCACCCAATCCTTTAGTTGATTGAGCACCTAATTGTATTTTATAAGGAACAGGGCTTTTATCCAAAGCTTGTTTATCTGTATTACAAATAATGAAATCTACCCCTTTAATACCTAAACGGTACATATGGTTTACAGCGTTGCTTCCGCCGCCGCCAACACCGATCACTTTAATGATCGAGTTTTCTTCTTGTGGTAATTCAAATTGCATCATGATATTTATTTTAAGGGTTATTAATTATTAGTCGTTTGTCAATGGTTAATTTATTATTACTTTTTGATAAAGGATTAATGATATATGATTAAAGAGCTTTTGCGTATTAGTATTTTGTCCTTAATCTTAAATCATTCATCTTTTATCGGGCACTTGGTTATTCAATGTCATCACTCATCCAATCTTTTGTTCTTCCAATAAGATCAGTAAAGTAACTTCCTATTTTTTTCTTTGAGTGTCCTGCAATTTTTTTCTCTTCTTTTTTTGCAGTTTCCTCTTTTGTTAATGTTTCAGTTTCAACTTTTACGCTATTAGTACCACGTTTAGAATCGCGTTCGTATTTCTCGATCCCTTTCATTACCAAACCAACACCGGTTGCATATAACGGATTTTTTAACTCGTCATCAGCACCTGCTAAATGTTCGTTAGGCGTACCAATGCGGCAATCCATACCGGTAGTTAGCATAACTAATTGCGGTAAATGTTTTAGTAAAGCGCCACCACCTGTAACCACAATACCTGCAGCTAATTTGCGTTCAAAGCCACTGCTTTTAATTTCAAATAAAACAAATTCTAAGATCTCTTCCATACGCGCCTGAATAATTTGCGCTAAAAATTTCACAGAAATTTCTTTGTGCGGACGACCACGTAAGCCAGGAATAGAAATAATCTCGTTCTCTTGATTTTCTTGCGATAAAGCAGAACCAAAACGCATTTTTAATTGCTCGGCTTGTGTTTTAATGATACCACAACCTTCTTTAATATCTTCTGTTATAATATTTCCACCAAAAGGAATAACAGCAGTATGACGAATAATGCCATCATAAAAAATAGCTACGTCGGTTGTACCACCTCCAATATCCACTAACACAACACCTGCTTCTTTTTCTTCATCACTTAATACAGCATCAGCGCTTGCTAATGGCTCAAGATTAAGATCAACAGTTTCTAAACCTGCACGAGTAATACATTTAAAAATATTTTTTACAGCAGAAACTTGTCCGGTAATAATATGGAAATTCCCTTCTAAACGAATACCGGCATGACCAATTGGGTTTTTAATTCCAGATTCGTTATCAATAATATATTCTTGTGGAATAACATGAATAATTTCTTCACCAGGACTCATTACCAAACGGTGCATATTATCAATTAAACTATCAATATCTTTTTGGTTGATCTCATCTTCTAAACTCTGACGGATGATCATGCCACGGTGTTGCATACTTTTAATGTGTTGTCCTGCAATACCAACAATTACTTCACCAATATCTACATTTGCTTTATCAGCAGCAATAGAAACAGCCGCTTTAATAGAAGCAACCGTTTGCTCAATATTTACAACTACGCCACGGTTAACTCCAAGCGACTCAGATTTACCAACGCCTAAAATTTCAATTTTACCAAATTCATTTTTACGGCCAACAATTGCAGCAATTTTAGTTGTTCCAATATCTACCCCAACTACTAGTTCGGATGCCAAGTTTGGGCTGCTTTGATTTGTTGTCTTTTCCATAAGTATTATTTTTTAGTACAAACTACTAAGTTTTTATATTTTAAATTAATGTTTGAATATTTTGTCCAACTGTCGGATTTATTTAATCCTTCGGTGTAAAATAATTTCAGTTTATTAAATTTTTCGGCAACATCTGTTGCATTGCCAAAAACAATTTTTTGATCACCAATTGCAGGGAAGAGCTCTATTTCTTTTTCTTCGTTAACATAGATCTGATGAATTAAATTCACTAAAACAGAATCTCTGTTAATGAAATTGGCAACATCATAAATATCATCCAACATACTCACCTCTTTAAACAATTCATTTTTACTGATCTGGTTTACCGAGTATTCATAGCGTCTGGCAAATGGTTCGTAAATAAACCCACTTGCAACAATAACGCGTGCAGAATAATTTTGATTAAGAGGCATTAATTTTGTTTGCGAATCGATGTAATAACTTTCACCGTCGCGGTTAATTACTCTTAATACAGGGGTACGTTGTGTAATATCAATTTTAATTTCTCCATTAATATTAGCTGCAACTTCTGCATTTTCGATAGCGGGATGTGAGTTTAAGCTTTTCTCCAGCTCAGGGATATTTATGTTTTTGTATTGATTAAGAAGAATGGAATCTTTTCTTTCAATAAAAAATTGGGTGATATCTTTTTCACTCAAAAATAAATTTTCGTCGTTATTGTGAATTGAAATAGTTAATGTTTTAGCAACAATATTTCTTTCACTTTTTGAAACGAAAGCCCAGGAGCTTGTTAAGCCTGCAATGGCAATAATCCAAAGAACGGTAATTAAAATTTTTTTATAGTTAAGTTTTTTCAAACTTTAATTTTTTAGTATTGTTTCCAGCGGTTCAATAAGTGAATCAATATCTCCTGCTCCCATCGTTACCAGAACTTCAGGCGACGAACCTTTCACTCTTTCTAACACTTGTTGTTTTGTCATCACTTTTTTATCCTTCAATTTCATTTTACTCAGTAACCAATCAGAAGTAACACCCTCCATTGGTTTTTCGCGAGCCGGATAAATATCTAGTAGGATACATTCATCCAAAAGATCTAAACTTGCTGCAAAATCATCCACAAAATCGCGCGTGCGGCTAAACAAGTGCGGTTGAAATATGCCGGTTATTTTTTTTGTAGGATATAATTTACGCACCGATCCAATAGTAGCCTTTAGTTCTTCCGGATGATGCGCATAATCATCTATGTAAACTACTTTTTCGGTTTTTACCCTATAATCAAAACGGCGTTTTACTCCGCTAAAAGAACGTAAAGCATTTTTTATAACATCGCCTTTTATTCCAATTTGTTGCGCAATTGCCACCGCGGCAATTGAATTCTCAATGTTGTGTAAGCCAGGTAAACCAAGCGTAACAGCATGTATAGCCTCAACCGGACTTTTAATGTCATAAGAAAATTGTGCGTTAGCCATAGTAATAGATTCGGCACAATATTCCGTATCTAAATTTAGTGAGTAGATCAGGCGTTTATTACTCAGCGTCAAATCGTTATCAACATTTTTTTTAACAATCAGAATCCCGTCACTTTTTACCTGTTTGGCAAACAATGCATAACCCTCTTTAACATGCTCGGCGTTGCCGTAAATATCCAAATGATCGGCGTCAACGCTCGTAATAACGGCTATTTGAGGATGTAATGTTAAAAAAGAACGGTCGTATTCATCTGCCTCAACCACCACATAGGCATCTTTATCATTTACGTCGCCAAGCAATAAATTGGTATTGTAATTTTTAGAGATACCTCCCATAAAAGAAAAACAATTGATCCCTGCACTTTTTAATAGATGCGTAACCAATGTTGTGGTTGTAGTTTTACCATGCGTTCCGGCAATGGCAATTGTTTTAAATTGTTTTGTGATCTCACCTAAAACTACAGAGCGTTTTAAAATAGTATAGTTATTTCTTAAAAGGAATTGATACTCACCATGCTCTTTTGGAACAGCAGGCGTGTAAACAACCAAAACTTCATCCTTAGAATAAGACGCTAAAATAGATTCTAAAGCCGTTACGTTATCATCAAAATGACAAGGGATTCCTTCGTCCTGCAATTGATTAGTTAGAACCGTTGCTGTTTTATCGTAACCAATTACTTCTTTTTTATAGTGATTAAAAAAACGCGCCAAGGCACTCATACCAATGCCGCCAACACCAAGAAAATAATATAGTTTATAGTTAAGTATGTTCATTCCTTATTTTTTCGATTAAAGATAAATGATGAAGGATAAATGACAGAACAGTCTTTAATCATTCGTCTTTTATCTTTAATCATTCTTTATAGTTTGCCAATTTTAAAACCTCTTTTGCAATTACATTTGCAGAATTAAAAAAAGCTAATTGCTTCATGTTTATTTTTAATTGTTGTTGTTCAGTAACATTATTCACTAATTGAATGGCTCGTTCTACTAATATTTTTGTTGCTTCAGTATCTTTTACTAAAATGGCCGCATTTTTATTTACAAGCGCCATTGCATTTTGTGTTTGATGATCTTCAGCCGCAGTTGGTAAAGGAACTAAAACACAAGGTTTTTGCACGATACACAATTCTGAAATGGCACCAGCGCCAGCTCTGGAAATTACCACATCGGCAAAAGCATAGGCCAGATCCATACGTGAAATAAAATCTACCGCCGTAATATTTTTAGTTTCAAAGCCTTCTGTTTGTTTTTTAGCGGTATCAAAATAAGTTTTTCCTGTTTGCCATACGAGTTGAATATTGTTATCGGCAAAAAGTTGCAAACCAGCCCCAACGGCTTCGTTAATTGCTTTGGCACCAAGACTTCCGCCAACAACTAAAACTGTTTTTTTGTTTGGATCTAACTTAAAAAATGTGAATGCTTCGTTTCTTTTCTCTTCGATATTTGAAATATCTTGTCGTACAGGATTACCCGTTAGCAATAATTTTTCTTTTGGAAAGAATTTTTCCATACCCTCATAAGCCACACAAATTTTATTTGCTTTTTTTGAAAGAATTTTATTGGTGATACCTGCATAGGAATTTTGTTCCTGTATCAAAGCCGGAATTCCTTTTGAAGTTGCAGCTCTTAACAAAGGACCACTCGCATACCCTCCGGTTCCAACAACAACATCGGGTTTAAAATCGCTAATTATTTTTCTGGTCTTTAATAAACTCATAATTATTAAAAAAGGCAATTTTAAATTCTCACAAGTAAATTTACGTTGAAAGCCGGCAATAGGAACACCAATAATTTTATAACCGGCAGCAGGAACTTTTTCCATTTCCATTTTGCCTAATGCACCTACAAATAAAATTTCGGCAGTAGGCACTAACTTTTTAATTTCGTTAGCAATTGCCACAGCCGGAAAGATGTGCCCACCGGTGCCTCCACCGCTTAATATGACTTTAAACTGTTTCAAGTTTTTCTTCTGTTTTATCTTCTACGCTTCTACTAACACTTAATATTATTCCAATGGCGATCATTGTAAACCAAATTGAGGTTCCTCCCATACTTATAAGTGGTAATGGCTGACCTGTTACAGGAAATAAATTTACAGCAACCGCCATATTAACCAATGCCTGAAACACCAAACTAAAAGCCAATCCCACAGCAACAAACGAGCCAAAGGGTTTATCGTTATCGCGTAATATTTTTATACCGCGATATAATAAGATCATATACAAGAATAATAATACAAAGCCCGAAAGCAATCCATACTCTTCTATTATAATGGCATAAATAAAATCGGAAGACGCTTGCGGCAAAAACGCACGTTGCGTACTGTTACCCGGTCCCTTACCAATAACACCACCAGTTGCAATAGCTATTTTTGCCTGTTCACTTTGATAGTTACTTTTTGTGTCGCCATTACTAAAATTTTCTATACGCGATTTCCAAGTTGGTCCACGACCACCGGGAATACTTTCGGGCAATAACCAAACCCACGAAAAGAAAAGAGCAGCAACTAAAATACAAATAGCAAATATTTTTAAAATTATTTTAATATTGATGCCACCAACAAACATTAATATCAAACAATTAAAAAACAATAAGGCCGCTGTTGAAAAATTGGCCGGTAAGATCAAAGCACAAATTATACCAATAGGTAATAACAAATGTTTAAATACAGATTTAAAATCAACCAGCTCATTTGCCTTCAATGCTAAAATTCTCGCTACATATATTAACAGCATTAATTTTGCAACGTCTGAAGACTGAAAGGTTAAGCCTAGTCCCGGAATCTCCAACCAACGAGAAGCTTCACCGGCACTTACACCTTTAAGCAGTGTGTAAATTAAAAGTGGGATAGATAAAATAAAACCTATCTGCGCCACTTTTGAAAAAACAGTGTATTTAATTTTATGAAAGAGATAAGCAATGCCAAAACCCAATGCAATAATTACAAAATGTTTAAATAAATAATACTCGGTATTACCTTGTTTAAATTTATGCGCCAAGGTAACCACAGCACTGTATACTACCAAAACAGATAGTAAGGACAATAAGAACATTATTGCCCAGATAACTTTATCTCCTTTTAAATAGTTAAACAGTTTCATTTATTTATAATTTAATTGTATTTTCTCATTAAAAATTTATTCCGTTAGCCTACATACATTGTAACAATGCACATAGTAATTAACTGCGTTTTAATAAACTAAAATGAGATTTAAAATCTACAGACCTTTAACGGCGCGTTTAAATTGCATTCCTCTGTCTTCATAGTTTTGAAACAGGTCAAAACTAGCGCAAGCAGGAGATAACAAAACTACATCACCTTTTTTTCCGATCTTATAAGAAGCAGCAACTGCATCATTTGCATTATCGGTTTCAACAATAACATCCACTGCATCTTTAAAAGCTGCAACGATCTTACTATTATCTTTACCTAAGCAAACGATCGCTTTTACTTTTCCTTTTACAAGGTCAAATAATTCGTTATAGTCGTTTCCTTTATCTTGTCCGCCACAGATCCAAACAATTGGTTTCTCCATGCTTTCAAGTGCATACCAGGTAGAGTTAACGTTGGTTGCTTTTGAATCGTTAATGAATTCAATGCCGTTAATAGTAGCAATAAATTCTAAACGGTGTTCAACATTCTGAAAGTCTTGTAAAGACTCACGAATAACTTCTTTTCTCACATCAACGATGCGAGCGGCTAACGAAGCTGCCATACTGTTGTAAACATTGTGTTTACCCTGGAGTGCTAATTGTTCAATTGTCATAATTAAGGGTTGTTGGTTTGATTTATAATTAAGGGTTATTTGGTTCTCGGTTAAAAATGCGCCGTGGCCATCAATTGGTTTTTTGATGCTAAAAGGAATTTGCTCGGCTGCAATTGGATGCTCTTGCATGTACGAATGAATGGTTAGGTCATCCGCACAATACACAAAAGCATCATTGTTACTTTGGTTATTTGTAATTCTAAATTTTGATGCTACATAATTTTCAAATTTATATTCATATCTATCTAAATGATCAGGTGTAATATTTAATAACACAGCTACATCAGCTTTAAAATCATACATACCGTCTAACTGAAAGCTGCTTAATTCTAAAACATAGTAATCAAAATTTTCGCGTGCAACCTGCATCGCAAAACTCTTTCCAACATTGCCACCTAAGCCAACATTGTAACCGGCCTTTTTAAGAATATGATATGTTAAAAGCGTAGTTGTGGTTTTACCATTAGAACCTGTGATGCATATCTTTTTTGCATTTGTATATCTACCGGCAAATTCTATTTCAGAAATTACAGGGATATTTTTTGCAACCAATTTCTTAATTAAGTCTACTTTATCAGGAATACCCGGACTCTTGATCACCTCATCGGCATTCAAGATCTTTTCTTCAGTATGTACTCCTTCTTCAAACAAAATATTTTCAGCAATTAATTGTTCTTTATATTTTTCTTTTATCAATGACTTGTCACTAACAAAAACGTCGAAACCCTTTTGTTTAGCGAGCACAGCACTGCCTACACCACTCTCTCCGCTACCTAATATCACAATGCGTTTACTCACCTATCTTAATTTAAGCGTTACGAATGTTAATACAGCCAACATAATTCCAATAATAAAAAAGCGCATAACAATTTTTGATTCATGAAATCCACTTTTTTGATAATGATGATGAAGTGGTGCCATTTTAAATAATCTGTGTGTACTTGCGTATTCAAGCCCTCTTCTTTTCTTTTGGTATTTAAAATAAAACACCTGAAGAATTACAGAAATATTTTCTACTAAGAATACTCCACATAAGATCGGGATCAATAATTCTTTACGAATTGCAATAGCATACACTGCAATAATTCCACCAATTGCCAAACTTCCGGTGTCGCCCATAAAAACCTGAGCAGGAAATGAATTGTACCATAAAAATCCTACGCAAGCACCAATAAAGGCCGCCATAAATACAACCAACTCACCAGAATTTGGTATATACATAATATCTAAGTAATCAGCAAAGATCGTATTACCCGATACGTATGCTAATATGCCAAGCACCACGCCAATGATAGCACTAGTACCGGCAGCCAATCCATCTATTCCGTCGGTTATATTAGCGCCATTAGAAACTGCTGTAACAACCAGTATAACCATTGGAATAAATATTATCCAACCGTACTTTGCACAATCATCACAAAACCATGAGATTGCTTTACCATAATCTAACTCATTATTTTTAAAAAATGGAATGGTGGTTTTTAGATTTTTTACTGCTGTTGCCGAGTATACAGGTGAATTCAAATTTTTCTCTACTCCTGTTGAAATAGTACCAAGATCTTTTGAAGTTGAAACAATACGCTCTTTAATTACAACATCCGGATGAAAATAAAAAACACAACCAACAATTAATCCAATTCCAATTTGTCCGATGATCTTAAATTTACCTTGCAGACCTTCTTTATTTTTTTTGAAAACTTTAATGTAGTCATCTAAAAAACCAATACCGCCAAGCCATACAGTTGAAATAAGCATTAATACGATATATACATTTAATATTTTAGCAAATAATAATGTTGGGATAATGATAGCGGCAATAATTATTATTCCACCCATAGTAGGCGTGCCGGCTTTTTTTGTTTGTCCTTCTAAACCCAATTCACGAATAGTTTCGCCAATTTGTTTTTTACGAATAAATTCAATGATCTTTTTTCCAAATATTAATGAAATGATCAAAGAAGAGATCAATGCCAAAGCTGCACGAAACGAAATGTATTGAAACACTCCGGCTCCGGGAAAGTCGAACGTTTTATCTAAATATTGAAAGAAATAATATAACATGTTATATATCTAGCGTTTTAATTGTTTCTTTTAAAATTTCAAAATCATCAAATGGATGTTTTACTCCTTTTATTTCCTGGTACTTTTCGTGTCCTTTTCCTGCTATCAAAATAATATCTCCCGGATTACTCAAAGAAAGCGCCGTTTTAATTGCTTCCTTTCTATCTGATATCCTTAAAGTTTTTTTCATATCAGCAGGATTAATTCCTTTTTGCATTTGATCTAAGATCGCTTCCGGATCTTCGCTTCTTGGATTATCGGCAGTTAAAATTATTTTGTTGCTATACTCGCAAGCAATTGCTGCCATTACAGGACGCTTAGCTGCATCTCTATCACC
>JALHPG010000006.1 GCA_022842625.1 Bacteroidia bacterium
TACCAAATCAGGCGTTGTCTCTCAGAACATAACTTAGGGTCAGATGAATTGAAAGAATTAACAAAATTAAATGAGAAACTTGCCGAAAAAATCCTTCCTCAAATTGAAGAATTTGGTTTCTTAGATAAAGACGAAGTATATGATAAAATATAATAAAGTGAATTTGTTTGAAATTAAAAAGTAAGTAAAATAAAGTGCAAAACTTAAAATATGGCTGATAAAAAGGTATCGAAAAAACCGAAAGTTAATAATAAGGGACAAATTGAATCAATAGATGAAGTTCTATTCTATTTTGATGGTAGTGATATCGAGGTCGATACCCTTATAGAAAGTCTTAATACATTTAAAAAGGTTTGCCAGGAGATAATGGATAAGGCAGAACCTGAAAAAAAGCTTGCGTTAACCGTTAAAGGAGTAGATCGTGGAAGCGTTATTATTGATTACGGGATTGCGCTAATCGATACGGTTAAGCAAACAAAAGCGTTCGCACCTGACGCAATATCTTATGCCGCAAATTTTGTTCAAACCGTTGCTGGTATTTATGCATTAGCTGCTTGGTTACGTGGGCGCAAACCTAAGAAAGTAAAGGAACAAACAAAAAAGAATTCTGAAACATACGTTCAAGTAGAAAATAATAGTGGTTTAGTGCAAAATTTTGATTTACGGGGTGCTAATATATATTTGCAGGATTCACAATTACAAGAAATTATTGCACAAAACTTTAAAACACTTGATAGCGATAAAAGAGTAAAATCATTTGAAATAAGAGATAAAAAAGGTAAAGCATTAACCAAAATAAATCGCGACACATTTAGTGAAATCAGTAGAAAAGATATCGAAGAAGATGAAGGAGTAGATGAAAATAAAATTAAAACAGAAAAGGTTGAAACAACTTTGCCAATTAAGGGTCAGGACTGGGAATTAAAAAAAGGGTGGGAATTTTATTATAATGGAATTAAAATTACGGCTAAAATATTAGATACAACGTTTAAGAAAAAAATAGAAGAAGGAGAACGATTTGCTAAAGGTGATTCGCTAGTTGTTGAACTTGAAATAAAAAAAGAGTTTGATCAAACGATTGGAGTTTTTATTAATAAATCTTATGCTATTACGAAAATTAAAGAGCATATTAAACGCGGGGCTGCCATACAAGGGAAACTATTTGTAGAAAAGCCTGAAAGGAAAAAAAAGAAAAAAGCGGATAAATAAAAAATGAATAAAAAAAAACAAATTATAAAACTTTCGAGTAAGGAAACAGTTACTGTAGGTAAATTTAAGCATGTAGATGTAGATTCTGAATTAAAAGAGAAATGCGAAAGAGAAGCTTTTTATTTGTTAGGTAAACTGTCCACGCAATTTGCAGAACTTGAAGAACTTGTTCAGGAATTTATATGCTTTCTTGTTTTAAATGAAAATGTTGTTGGTCAATACCTTTTGGAAAAAAATACTCTCGATTCAAATTTAAAATTACTCGAGAAGCTAAATGAATATTATGAATTTCAACCTGAAATAATCCATGCTACAATCCAAGAAATTTATACGATAAAACAAATCAGAAATAACCTTATTCATGGCACTTGGTTCATACACCCAGATAATTTTAAAGAAAAAATAATAATTAATGTTCGGTCATGTAAAATTGAGGTTATAAGTGATCTGGCAAAAAAACATAAAAGTTGGACTAATATAACCGAAAAAAATTACAATATTTTGGAAGTTGAAGAATTTATTAAAATTGTTACATCAATAAACCATCGAATAACACTTTTAAAATCATCATTAGTATCTTGGAAAGAAAATGAAGAAGATTAATTATTTAGTTTTGTTTCGGTCAAATTACTTTCATGTTTTAAACTGATTGAAAAAGGAATTTTTATATACAGAAATATTGCCGATTTTTTATTACCAGAATAGGTAAGGTAAATTATGTGCAATATTTCTTTGTACTTATACTTTATATTAATGTTCCGATTTTATTGCCACTAAAGATCTGTAATATAATTTAGGCGAACACCTTCATCTCACCTCCTTGATTATATCTACCATACTGAGTAGCTATACCTCTTTCAGGAACTTCAATCACGACATCAACATTATGCTTATGCTCCATAGCACCTTTATGATTTCCATCTTTTGTAGTTTGGAAAATGTAAATATAACTGATGCCGGAATTTTTACGTTCCAATAGATCAAGTTCTTCAGGACTTAAACCAGCCTTATTTACACTATCAATAAAAACAAAATCATAACCTGATATTTTAGTTGGTATATAATCAGAAACGAATAAATTCGGATGTGCTACGTTTTTTTCTTGTAGTTTTTGTTTTAAGGTGTCATCAAAACCTTCTTCATAAGCTATATATAATACCTTACCATGATAGCGAGCCAAGTAACCTGCAAAATCAATTGCTAAATAGGATTTACCAAATTTTGGTCTGCCGAATATCATTGCAGAAAATCCACGAGAAGGGTTGCCGATAAAAGTCAACCATTTACCGCTAAACCCAAGTTTATCAGTTTTAAGTTCAATAACATCCTGAGAGTTTAGTATTTTATTTCTAGGTGGCAACGTTTTGGTTGCATCGGTTTTAAAATCTTCTCGCTCATCATCAAAACCGTTTAAGGAGTGATTACAGCCGCACTCTTTTAAAACACCTTCTAAACCGTTTAACTGAGCTTCTGTAATTGATAAAGTTGGTTTACTACTTTGTTGTTTTACAAAATGCTCTAATGAACTTAAAATAATTTTAACATGCTTTATGTATTTATCGGTAGGTGTTAATTTTTTTGTTTCAAGGGCATCAGCAATTCTGTTGTAAAGATTTTTTGCTTTTTCTTTGGTCATTTCTTTGCCCTGCAAATTAATATAGGCTTTAATAAAACGAACAGAATTCATAACCACTTCACCGCCACCAATTTTTTGATACTTGATTAAATCAGCATCACTAAATTTAAACGTGATTTCTTTGCCCATTTTTTTATAACTGTCAACTAATTGTTTTTGTATGTACTCAATTAGTTTAGCATGTTTAGAAGTTTTACGCACTCGTTTTTCTATAATTGCTTTTTGTAGGGAGCGTATAAAACTAAGAACCTGGTCTTTGCTTTTTGTTTTGTTATGCAGAGAAGCGAAACGACGAATAAAAGCCGTTTCGGGGCTAATTAATTCTACATCCTTGCCATTAAACTTTTGTTTTGGTTGTTTTTTATTGGGTGTTTTGTTATTCCGTGACGGTTCTTTGTAATTTGTTTGATATGGCTTAACAGGTTTTTCTGTTTTAACAGCTACTTGTTTTTCAGGTTTGGGAGTAGGGGATTGCTTTGATTTTTCAGAAGCTTCGATAAATTTCGCCAACACCTCAAAAGTCAAATCAAATTGTTTTTTGAACGTACCATAAGCATTCCAATTCGTTCCGTTTTTGGTTGCTTTCTCAATTAACTCATGCCCTTTTTTTAAAGCAGGAGATAAATTCTCAACACCAACTTTTGCTACCGTTGCAAAATAATTATCGCTTGTAATTTTCATGTTTCTTCGTTTTAATTTCTAATAATTATGCCGCTAAGCGGAGCATTTCTAATTCAAGTTCTAATTCTACTTCCACCGCTAGAGCTAAGAGTGATAGTTCTTCCTGCTCTTCAACTTCCTCTGGGCTTAATAGAATGATTGGATGTCGGGCTTTGTGTGCTTCGTTATTTTCATTCTCGATACTTTTAAATTGTATCATATCTACCAGTAACGAATCATTAAACTTGGCTTGCAGAATATTTAAGAATGCTTTTAAATTGGCATCTTCTATACTTGCCACCATTTTATCGGCAGTTTTATTAAAGTTGTTACTGATGACTAATTTTAAAATATCGGTATCTAAAAACACATCGCCACCACGTTGTTTAGATGATGGAACAATAATCTTAAATAGATCCCCGGTGCTAAAAATTGAAGTTCCGTTTTGGGTGGTAATTCCTTTACCATTTACCAAACCTTTAATTATTTTCGCTGCCCTTGCAATGGGAACGGCAACTTTATTTTCCATGCCGTTTTCATCTGCTTCCCAATATTCCGGCATTAAGATTCCTTTTTTGGTTTCATTAGTATTGGTGGTGTAACTTACTAGCTTACCTTTAAAACTGGCGAACGCCTGTAATAAATTTCCTGTTACGATATAACGTACCCCACGAGATTTACTGCTTGCTTTAATGGCTTGTTCCCAATTCGCTAATAATTCATCTGTGCTTAGTTCTTCAACATTATAACTTGCGCCAATAATGGCATTTACATCTTGGGTATAAGAAGCGGGAATGGCAATGTACTTGTTAGAAGAAGCTAAAGCAAAACGTAAACGGATATTACTTGGCGCATAGGGGTTTTTCTTTTTCTGGTCGATAATAAAACCTAAGAATACCGAAGTTATTTTAACATCGCCCTCTGAATAAGAACTAATAGGATAGAGGGTATTCCTGCCAACATAAAAGAATTTAAAAATACCGTTTAGATATTGCAAACGATTTTTATTTTGGATTTGTAACTTCTCATTTTGTTTGCTACTGGCTTCGTTTAATTCTTTAGTACGTTCCTTTTCATATAATAAATAAGCACCTTTGCCTTCTTTTTCTAAAATCTTTATTCCCTTTTTTTCATTGGGGATGTCTTTGATAAATTCTGCATAATAGTTTTCGTTAATTGCTAAATCTTTTTCTAATTGAGATTTAAAAAATTTGTCTGCTTCTTTAATAATGTGTTGTTGTAATTCTTTTGGATTTAGACCTAAGTCATTGCTTAAACTTTCTTTTAAGATATTTTCTAGTTCAGTTTTAGTAAATGGTTTGCGTAAGATGTTAGCTTCTACTTTTTCTAAAAAACTATCTGTTCCAAATTCACTATCGCCACCTTTGCCCATACGCACTACTTTTTGCGACACCATTTCAGCTTCTAAGTTCATCGCTTCAACCTCTAAGTCATATTCGCCTATTTGTTTTAAGTATTCAACATACTCTATATAGACTTGCGATATTTCGGTATAAAACTCCGCTTGCATTTTTGTAGAAAGTACCGCCACACGCCCTGATACTTTATGAGCGGCTTCTTCTAATACTTCTCCACCTTCATTAGAAGTATCTTCTAATTTTAAAGGATCGCCTAATAATTTATTGGTATCGGGATTATCTTGTAAATATTGTGTAACAATTTTATCGCCATATTTATTTAAAAAATCGGGTACATCTAAAATTTTGGTGCTTTGTTTTTGGTTAGAGGTGGTATTGGCATCTAAGGATTTCAATTTCTTTTGTAACATCATCATTAAACGTTTTTCAGCTGGAACGGCACTCATTACGTAATCATAAATAGGAGCAAGGATTTGTCCAGTACGATTAATACGCCCTCGTTTTTGTACTTCAGTATTAATATCTAGTTCGGCTTGTAAAACAATCATAACACGTTGTTTTACCTCCTGTGCATTTACTTTTTTGGTAACGATGGCGTGAGCCGATGCACCAGTTGCACCTGACTGATTAATTAATAATACATCCACCTCGTTATTATTAAATTGGCGAAAGGCATCATTAGTATTTATTTTGGTACGACTTAAAACAACACCTTTATTTGTTTTGGTATTAATTTGTACCTCGTATTTCCGCCCTGTAACTTCAGCAACATTGTAGCCTGCCGCCTTTAATTTTTGAACGATAATATCAATCGGCGAAATAGAAATCCCTGAGCTTAATGTTTTTATTTTTTTGGAGATCTCTAAAAATTTCTCTCGCACTTCGGGAGCAAATTCATTTAACTGAAATTTTTTAAACTCTTTTTTGCCTTCAGGGGTGGTAATTGTGTAACGTAATATACCATCTAAGCCACGTTGCAACACTTCTGAAAAATCAGCATTAATCGTATCTCCATTAGCCACAGGTAGACCTGCTTCGTTTTCCATTTGCTCAATAAAACTTCCCATAGTAGAAGCAAAAGCAATCACAGGTTTTTTACCTTCTTTCAATCGCATGATGGCTCGATCAGCCACTGCATCGGCTTTAATTGAAAATAGCATTTGATTAATTACTTGAAACACTTTAGAGAAGTAGGGCATATTATCAACCCCTGCCGCAGAAGTTCCGCCACGTTTGGTAATTTCTTTACCCTCTGCAACGGCAATGTCATCCATTTCATCAACCATACTATCTACGTTGGTAGATTGAAAGGAAATTATATCACGTAAGATTTCAGTAATGTTATCGGCAATAGCTTTATGCTCGTTCTCTAATTCATCGAGCGTTAAATAGTTCACTTCAATCCCTTCAAAACTTCTTTCTCTGCGAAGCATTTGTCCTTCCTTCACTAATTGAGAGGCTAATACTTCCTGTAAAGCAACACCACCTTTGGTAATAGCTTCTACTAATTCGTCCTTACTCATGTTGGCATCGCTGATAGCGGTTTTCATGGCGTAGATGGGCATGTTATCAGGACGTTTGGCAAACGTTGCCGATAAAAAAATTACACCCTTTGCACTGCCAACTATTCCTTGCAGATATTCGCCAGTTTGTGATGAACCCGAAGCATTATGACTTTCATCTAAGATCATAATATTATCTTCTGCGATCACTCTTAGAAAATTTGGCTTTTCGGGTTTACGGTCAGGTGAATTAAATTGGGTGTAAGTCGCTAATACAAAATCTGCGTTTGCAGGAATACGCTGATCTTTAAAATACACTTGTTGTTCGGCGGGAGATAAGGCGTGATGAATAACCTCTCCGTTTTCATCTTTAATATCGGTTTTACTTTCTCTACCATTAACAATAAACGGAACCAAATGAGCAGATCCAATAGCGGTTAAATCTCGGTAGATGTCTGAAAATAAATTTGGCTTTTCTGTAATAAAAATGGGTTTTTTGCCTTGTAAAACGGCGTAACGAATCATTGCCGCTGCAATACGTCCTTTACCTATTCCTGTTTGGTCACCGATAATCATTCCCTGTTCTCGTGCTTCGATATTATAAATTGCCATTGCAACGGCATCGGTTTGTTCAGCAGATAAAGCTTTACACAAATCCAGTTTAGAACTATACCCTAAACGTTGGCGAACAAACTCATCCATATTCCCGCCAACTTCTTGCTGAATAAATTTTAAGGCTTGGCTTGTTTCATATTCCATAGAATCGGGAACAACGGTATTTAAAACAACACAGCTTTCTGATGCAGGTAAATAGGGAGCCCCTAAATCAGTTTCATTATTATTCAGTTTGTTTAATTCCGCTTCGAGTTGACTTTCTAAATCTGCAAAAGCATTTTTAAAACTGTGTTCTGCATGGCTTGATTTATTTTTTGTTGCTTCTAATTCTTCTGCGATGCCAACACGGTTACCTGCTTTTACTAATTTGTTCAAATACATATCTAAATCGCCAGTTGGAAATTTTATGTAAGTGAACTCTTGACCGTTTTGATGAAATTGATTTATAGGTAAACTAATTATTTTATTGATAATAGCTACATCATCTTTGAAAGCATAATAATTATCTCCTACACGAACTAATAATAAAACATCTTTGTATTTTGGTTTTAAGCCAGTAAAATTTTTAAAAGCTTTTTCAGTTTCCGATTGTTCCATTGCTGATAATTTTGTGTGAGTGGATGATGTGTTTTCCTTTTCACTAGTGCCGTATTCAAAAGGCAAAGCAGTTCTCATGGCATCCATTACTCTGTCGTATAACTCATCAAAACGACTTACAACTTTTGCATTGTAGGTATTAGAAGTTGGGGCAACACCGCTTGCTTTTTCTTTCCTGCCATTAATTAAAATCAAGCGTGTATTAAAACTTGTGCCTTGGCGAGAATATAATTTACTGCCGTCAATAGGAATAACATCCATGACATTAAAATGCGAGTACAAATAATTAAAGAAAATACGATTACCGCCTTTTAAGATCCTTCCTTTGTCATCATATTTAGTGTGACCACCAATTATAATGGCTGACTTGCCATTGTCTTTTACCATTTCTAAAGCACGGATTGCCATCAAATGGTCGAGTGTATCAATCGGGTAATTATCAAACTCAACTGTTTTATTTAATCTTCCAAAGGGTGGGTTAGTAATTACTGCATCAAATTTTTTATTCCAGTTAACATCTAATGATTTTGAAAACGGTTTTGTAGCATCTTCTTGATAAACACTTCTAAACCCCTGAGTTTGTAAATGCAAATGGCGAGTGTTATCAATTTCATTTACTCTGAAATAATATGGGTTGGCGGCAATGGTTAATAAGCCGTTCCCTGCGCTTGGTTCAAAAGCAATTTTCTCTTTTTCTTCTTCAAATTTATCTACACCACAAAAAATGCCTGCTAAAAAACCTATCGGTGCAGGAGTAGAATACTGCTGTAATAAAATACTTTGTGAAGTGCGGTGTGATAAATTAACTTGAGTTTCATACAAGCGTACAATTTTTTTATAGCGTTCGCTAACTGAAAGTTGTTTGGATTGAGCAATACTTCTTGCGGTAATGACGATGGCTAACTCAATTAATTCTTTGATATTATTTTTATCATAAATTTTAAATGAAGCGCCTAATTTTTCTAATACCGTTTTATTACCGATAGTTTCTAGTTCGATTCGACGAAGAACTTGGGTTAAAAATTGTTGGTGGTTAAGCGGTAATAAAGAAAAACTGGTTTCTGAGGGTAAACCATCTAATCCACTCATCATACCCTCATCTCCAAATGAATAAAAATCTTCACTTGTTATGATTATGTGGTCAAGCACATTAATATCAAAAAGTTGTGCGGTTTCTTTGATTTTTTTAGTGATGGCAACATCTTCATTACTTGGTTTGGTATTACCGCTTGGGTGGTTGTGTGATAAGAGGATAGAAGTACAAGCGGATTTAACCGCTACCGCCATTATTAAACGGATGTCCACGATTGTTCCCGTTAGACCACCTTTACTATGGCGGTAATAACCCAGTACTTTATTCTGACGGTTGAGATACAAAATAATAAACTGCTCCTGTAAATCTATTTCGCCGTCGGGATAAATATCTCTCAATACTTTCTCGGCATCTTTGGACGAGTTAACTTTCGCTAATAGTTTACTATCTGTTCCACGATGGTATTGAATTTTAATTTCGGGGATATTTATTTCAGTAACATCGCCTAAAATAATTTCAGGTTGCTCAGAATAATAACAACTACTTGGTTCCATCGCATCTGAGCCGTTGTGCCAATCTTCCATCAAATCCCAGTCAATAACTTCTATCAAATCTTCTATACTGTTATACCACTTTGTATCTCTGCCAAAACCAATAATTTTTAAGGATCCTTTTTGCTTTTCGATTTCCTGCACCATAATTTGAGAAAACAAATCACCTTTCCAACCAAACGGTTGTTTGAACGTAATGATTTTTCCTTTTTCATTAATTGCTTTAATCCGTTTGGCTTTAGTATCGTATAATTTTGCTTTTGACATTGTTCCAGTATTTTAAGATTAAATGGTAATAAGCAATACACTATTTAGTAGTTCGAAATAGTATATTGCTTTATCCTTAAATGGCTATGAGAAGAATGAGTATCCCAGTACTAAACGCAGTTGAGCCTAGAAAAATGTTGCGCCATCGTTTTGCCCGATTATGTTTTTTCTCTAACTTTAAATAGTCGGTTTGTAATTGTTTCTTTTCTGTGCCGCATTGGTTGCCTATAGTTTCTAAAGAGGTATTTGTCGTTTTATATTCCTCGAGGCTTTTATCTTTAGTGACTATCAGTTTATCATAATTGCTGACCAACGCACAATTTAAACTATCCTGTTGTTTGATGACACTTTGTAAGGCGATAGATTCAGACCTGAGTGTATCGTATTGCTGAAACACATAATAATATTCGCCAAAGTTCTCATTGCTCAATACAATGGCTCCATCTTTTGGGACGACATAATTTTGTTTATAATGTAATACCGTAAAAGTTGGAGTTTGGCTTTCTGCAATGCCTGAGAAGCATAAAGTGAGCAGTAATAATTTAAGGAGTGATTTCATTTTCTTTGGTTTTAGTTTTTAATTGTTTTGGGTTATTGATTTATTTTTTGTCCTGATCCTTGGTTCTTTTTTTTTATCTCGTGTTTTCTTTTTTATTCACCTCCTTTTGATTTGTTTGGGTTAGTTGTTGGATGTATTTATTTTGTTGCTCTTTGGTGAGTTTGTGCCAATTAGAGTTAACGATGGCGCTTATTTTTTCTTGGATGTTTTGACTTTTATCCGCTATTTGGAGAACGAATAATTTTTGTTGTTGCAGTTCTACAAGAATACTGTCTTGCCTAATTTGCAAACGAGATAATTGCGTTTGTAAATTATTTTGTACGTGAATAATTTGTGCTTGTTCGCTTGTAGCGATAGGTAAAGTTGTTTTGGCTTTAAAATTGTGTTCTACTCGGATATAGAATAAAATGCCAATTAAAAAACTTATTACGTTTACCCACATATTTACCTGTTCGGGTTTTATTTCTCTGTTTAGGATTTTCATTTTTATTAATTAAAGATTTATGATTTGAGAATTAGCGACTGTTAGCGTCGGATTAGGGATTGTTTTTAATAGGCAACTCCATGTTAAACCTAGTTTTGAGTAATTGCTTAAATAAACTACTGCTACTATATCCTATTAAGGCACTATCGAGCGTATTGTAAGAGGAATAAATTTGTGGCAGCGTACCTAAACAAATGGCAATCGTGATTAGGGAAATCAGCCATACGATGGTGTAATCTTCAAAAAACACTTTCCAATTGATAGTAGAAAGTTTTAGGTGGCGAAGTTTTACAACAACGTGAACTAACAACCCTAGCAAGGCAAAAAACCAATCCGCTATGCCTGTGTGCGGAAATATACTGTGGTAGATATCGAGGAACGTTTTCATTTTTTTTAAGTTTTTAGGTTAATTTTTATTTTTAATTGTTTTATGTGCTATATTTCTTGAGTAAATAAATAGCTAGGGCGGTTAATGAAGCTGCTCCAGTTAGACCATAAGTCATCCAGCGCCTTGTTTGCCGTTTAATGGAACGTAAATCAATTAGTGTATAGGAAAATCGATTGCCATAAAGTTGTCGGTGCTTTTCGCAGAGCTGCATAAATTGTATGAACTCATTATTTTTCTCAAAGACTTGACAACCTGCGCTCCACTGTCCTACTTTTTTTGTTGCGCCATGTATGGAAGCCCTGTGTATGTTTACTCCGAATAACCCTTTAGATTCTCTGCCATTATTAAAATCCAAAATCGCATTGCGATCATAATCTCGGATTACGGTTATCGGTTTTGCTTGCACTAAGGCTTTGTATTGCCCTTTGTGTAAGCCAATACGGTATGCATTGACATACTGCCCTTGTTTTAAAATAGCGGTTCCATCCACTTGCAAAGGATTATTTAACCAATACGTTCCGGGATCTGTTGTAATTGTGTACTTGGCTTGTTCCCATTTATTTTTATCATTTTTAAAAAGAACGTGTAACTCATCGTCAAACTTATCTGAAGCCGTTTCTGTATTACGAATACCAATAATGTTTAATTGGTATGGCTTACGGTAAATTTCATAACCGCTTCTAGCAAGAAGGACGATGAGTTTCTGAATCATTACAGAGAATTTACTTCGTTACTATTGATGAGCGTGTATGAGAACTTATTTTTACCAGTCGCTAAAACAGATTGGTTGCAGAGTTCAATAAAATCTAACCAGTCGTTATTAATTACCTGACAACCTGCGCTCCATTTGTCAACCGTTACAGATGGCTGTAATAAATTAGCATGGTGGATATTGGCTTTTATTACTTCAAAAATTTCAGGGGTATTTTTAAAGTCTGGTGTAGCGTCTAAATTATTATCTCTAAAAAAAGATATTTTACCGATTTGTTCTAAGGCTTTATACCCTCTGTGTTTGCCAACTTTGTAAACATTCGGGTAATGACCTTCTTTCATAATGGCGCAACCTTTTACATTGAGAGGGTGGAGCAACCAAAATTGACCGGGATCTGTTGTCGCTGAAAAACAATGTAGGGTATCATCACCATAATGGTCTTTAAACAAAACGCAAATGGTATCATCAAATGAGTTAGGTTGCGATTGGCTATTACGAATACCAATGATGTTTAATTCCCAAACTCCTTCTTTTAAGGCATAGCCTTTGCTTTTAAAGACAGCTTTTAGCTGCTCTATTCGTGGTTTATACATGATGTTTGTTTGTTAGGTGTTAGGCAATTAATTTTGTGAACTCTGTTAAATCAATGTTTGTTTTAAGTCCTTTGCTTTTTAAGGCGGCTGTGGTTTCTTTTCCGAACCAACCATCTGCACCATATTTTGGGAGAATGCCTTTGCCGTATTTTTTTATTAAAGCGGTTTGCATTTGTTTAACTAATGCGCCTTTACTGCCTTCCTTTAGTGGGTAGGTGCTATTACTAGTTGGTGCAGATTTTGTTTTTGGAGCAGAACTTGTTGCCGTATCAAGTTCACTCATTTGAGTTTCATCGGCGGTTGACTTTGGTTTAAAGTAAAAAAATGCGCCAGTACCCAGACCTAATAAGCCCAATGCAATTAACATCGCTCCAACTAATCCTTTACTTTTCTTTTTAGATTTAGTATTGGCTTTAGGTTTGCTTTTAGATTTGCCTTTTGGTTTAGGCTTCGCTTTCGATTTTATTTTTTTCTTTGCCATTGTTATTTTTTTGGTTTTAGGTTTATGATTGCTCGCCAAGAAAAATCAAACACATCCAGTTCAGAATCTAGTTCTACTTCCAAATACTTTGCATATAATTTGTAATAAACTATTTTGATAATATTCCAAGCTGCTTGGGTCGGCACTTCATTTAGAACTTGCTTAACCGCTTCTTTATCCGTTGCAGGTAAACCCACGATTTTGTAGTCAAATCCAGCCTTTAAACGTTTGCAATAAGAAATAGCCGTGGCAGCATCAAAGATTTTTTTCTGCCCTGTTTTTTGAACTTTAGCGGCTAAAATATTTTGCATTTCAGTATATTCGCTATTAGTTAGTTCGTCTGTTAAGTCTTTAATTAAATTGCCGCCTTTCGTTAAGTTTTTGTATTCCTTTACTGTTTTTACAAATTCATCTTTACTTGGCAGATCGGTAAATACTTTACGAACGCCCTCTACATCTGTACCCCACCAACCATCATTATCAAATGCCATTTTTAAACGCTTGGCGAAATTCTGAGTGCTATTATCGTTTAAGGATAAATTTTCCGCTTTACCTTCTTTGCGTTTACGATAAATGGCTCTACCCCCAAAAAACAAAATACTTCCAACAGCAATTGCGCTCACACCATATACTGCCACCCGAATAATTTTTTTATCCGTTTGATTCAATAACGATGTTTTTTGCTTTGCCATTTAATTGTTGTTTTTTTAAAGAAATTTTGCTTTGATGATGGATAGTTGAAGTGGGTTACTCACCACTGAAGCAATTTTTTTTATCTCTTCTGTTTTTAAGTGTTTGAGAATTGTAGTAAGTGCTTTTATTTTTTCGTTGGCATCTTCTACGGAATCTGCACTTACGATAATATCCAGTTTGTACTTTGCCATTTGGGTGTGTTTTTAGTGGTTATTTTTAATGTTGTTTTTAGTTTGATTTTTTTATTAGTCTATTTCCGTTTCTGTTTCCAGATCGGGAACTGATCTTGGTTTTCTTGCGATGTAGTTTTTTACGACTTTAATGGCAGATTCAATGCTTGAAGGATTGGTAGCGAAAAGGTCTAAGAGATACATGATACTGGCGAGGTGGGTTGTGCCAACTTTGGCTTTGATGTCTTTTAGCAATAAAAGATGTTTTTCCTCTTCGATATTCAGAACTCGTTGGTGGATTTCTTCCACTTCTTCATCGTCTTCGTCCTCATCCTCTGTGCCTGATAAATTTTCTTCAGGTACAATTTTTGCACCTCCGAAAAAATCTTTTATTATATTAGCAAGTGGTAAATTCTTTTTTACATAATCACTTTCTAAAATTCCCTCTAAGGCGTCTGCTGCTTTTTGTTTAAATTCTTTATCACGTTTTTCCCGAATACATTTATTTTCTTTTACCGCCTTTGCTAACGTTTCTTCTAATACTTCTATGTCGGTAAGTAATTGACGGTTTTCCTCAATAAGAGCTAAGTAATGGTTGTCTTTCTCCCATTTTTCTTTAAGTTCATCTTCGTTTTTTGCAATAGGAACCAAACCGCTTAATTCTCTTGTTTTTGCCTGCGCTAATGAATCAGGACTAATGTGTAAGAAATATTTATCCGAACTTTTTTGATTGTAGTGGTAAACAAATATTTTAACGATGCTTGTATCCTCAGTAATAAAGTTTTCATACTCATCGAGTTGTTCTATATCATCAGTTTTAGGAACGACTACTAGATCATTAACAAGGACTTCGTAAAATCGAGGTTGATTTAATCGTAGCGCATTTTTTAAAACCATTTCAATAGTATCTACTATTTTTGGCTCGTACTTTTCGTGTTTTACGCTTGAGTGTCCCATGTTTATTTGTTTTTTTTGTTAATGAATAATCTTTAGCCATGCTGAGGAATTACTTGAATAAACTGTATCAGTTGAGGGTTGTTAGATTTATTCTTGATCGTGATTTTACCTCGGTGTTCATATTGCATTTCGTTAATGGAAGTGTCGGTTAAATCATTTACGCCAAACTTGCTTTGCACTATAAAATCCAAATTGGGCTTTATCAAATAATAGTATTGGTTATGCGCTTCAATTATTAGTGTTTGATTCCCGTCTAATTGAAGTTGTCGCCATCGGGTGATATAATTATTTTCATAACCCAACTCACGCATACGACGTGGAATAAAATCTAAGGCAAATGCTACGGTCATGGTCTTTTATTTTAATTCGTATTGGATATAAAGGATTACCTCATAGGGGAGTGTTTCAATTAGTTCGCCAAAATCATTTTTGTATTGTATAGAAATGGTATCCTCATAGTAGCAGTCCATCATTGCGTGTTGAATAGGAATGTTAGTTTTAAACCAAGTAAATTGCTTTCCCCATTGTGATAGGTTACGTTTAACGATGGTTGGATAAATAACACGCTCTAAAGTTTGTCTGTAGTCATTATCATCTAATTGTGCAACTTGACTATAAAATACATCGCCTTTTTGTGAATTAGATAAAGCCATTGTGCCAACTTGTTTGCCTACACCATTGAATCGTTTATCATAATATAAATTGCAGTTAACCATTATGCCGATAATACTTTTAGTATTTTCAGGATGACGGAACTGAAAATTTATTTTCTGCAACAGCTTAGTGACATAAACCGTTTTCAATTTTATGATGCTATTGGCTTCTCTTTCCATCTTTTTTATTTTAGACTTATAACTGTTGACTAACGACTATACTCTAACGAATATCTACTAAGCGGTAACTTCACTATACACATACAATTTTACTTTGTATGGTGTAAAAGGTGCGGAAGCGTGATTGGTGTCGGTGTAGTCAATTTCTACTTTGCGATTGCCAGGTAAAATATCTTCGCCTAGTTTTATCATACGTTCATTTACCGAAACATTTAAACCCTGCATTAATAATTTACTCTCATAACCTTCGGGGAAAATTTCCATCTCATTAATTTTGATTCGTTGTGTACCTCTGTAATAGAGTAACTCGTCGTAGTCACTGATTAATAAAATGCCTAAGATTTTGCCTGCATGTTTGTCAACTTCAAAACTTTCTTTAAAAGTTTGATTAGCGGCACTTACAATTACTTCAACCGCTTCTTTAATTATTTTGCTTCTATGTGACATCTTTTATGTTTTTGGTCTGAAATTTCTTTACCTTTATTTTCCCTAATTGAGAGTTCAGAAGGGTAATTTTATAGTTTATAGCTTTAAAAAATTATTTCTGAACTCCCGTTAAGGACTATGATTATGGAGTAGTACCTGTGCCGTCTAAGGCAACATATACTGCGGTGTTTGGATCAACCAAGAACATTGTACCCAATTCGATTACAAATTCAATTAACTCATCGTCTTTGATTAAACGAGGGTTATCTAATTTGAAGTAACCTAGGTTGGATGTTTGGTTGTTGTCGGTGATGAATTTTCTCATCACGTTTCCATCGGGAATAATTTGTTTTTTATTCGCTTTTAATGAAAACTCCGCATTTGCAATTGCAGGAAACTGATTGATGCTTTTAAAATCAGTTGCTTTTGTTTTGTCTTTATCATTTATGTCAGCCGATAAACCTGCTAACACATAGATACCGCTTACTAAAAACACAAAGTTTTTTGGCAGTTTAGCGTTTGAGATATTACGTAAACCAACTTCTTTGTCATCTTGTGTTTCAAATAATTTTATTGTTTTACTGTTTACTGGTTTAATCGAATAGATCGAATAATCCGCTAAACGTAAATCACCTCTAAGCAAGGAAGCTTTTACACCGGGTGGCACTTCTTTAAAGAACTTTTCAAATTCAGCTCTTGAGCCTCTTGAAAAACTACTTTTGCCTGACACTTTGCGAAAGAACTTCACTTTATCTGCCGTGTTCATGTTTCCCATCAACTCGCTTACTTCGCCCATCATGGCATCATCTATGCCCATCAGGTCGCCGATGTTGTTGTACTCACTTTCTAGGGCACTTTTCATTAAGTCGTCCATTTTGTGGTTTTTTTGGTTATTAATTTTATTGAGTTGTTTTTTTTGAGATAAAAAGTTCCCTACACATCCTTTTTATGGGTTGCGCTTGCCGTTAAAAAAATGAATAAGGAACTCTTTGTGTTTGGTTTTATTTCTGAAATGCAATTCTCAATTACATTCCCGAAAAGTCAGGCTCGTCTGCGCCTTCAATGGAAGTTGAAAAACTTCTAGTTGCTGGATTGCCTCTGCGTTTATAAAATGCGTTAGCGGATGAATTCAACTGTCTTTCTACATCATCGAGTGCGCTTAGATTTGCTTCTAAACTTCCAAAACCCTCTGTACTTTCTTCGTTAGAGTTTTGCCTAGCGTTAGTTGTTTTTTTGGATGGAATTAATTTATCCAAATACGTTTTTTGCATTAGGCTATCTTTGAAAGAAAGCATTCGGTTTTTTGCATTAGTTGTTTCGGTTTTAAGATCAAATCCTGAAACACCATTACTTTTATCAGATATTAGGTGTGAGGTACTCATCATACCTAAACCCAAGGGAGCAAGCCATGAAACACCTTTGTAGTAACCTACACCTGCCAACACTAATCCGATTAAGAACGAGGGTTTTCCGATTACGGCTCCTGCAACGCCACCACCAATTACCGATATGCCAACTTCGGCAAAGGTTTTTAGTGCGGCTTTTTTCATATCCCCTTTGGGGTTGACATCAAGTATAGAAACTGACTTGTTGGTCTTTGCTTTGCTTGAACTTGCCATGTTATTTGTTTTTATTTTTCTGTTTGTTTTTTATTGGTGTGCTTGGTTGTATTCTTTTTTTCGTTTCACATAAACATAATTGCGCTTGTACTTTGAGCAAATAGGTTGGTTTTAAAAATCAGAACAGAGAAATGTGTTATTTTAATTTTTGAATTTTAATATGCGTCTTGTTTTTCGGAAAATAATTTGGGCTTGAAGCATGTTTGTGTTTGTTTTTTTTCTTTTTTGGTAAGCCACCCATTGCTTCATTTTTTTTAGTTCCCTTTTTATCTTTTTTACTAAAAGCAATTACTGCCCAAGTAACCAAGCCAACTGCAACTATTGCAATTGCGCCGCTGGCAACTTTGTTTTCTTTGACCCATGTTTTTACTTTTACCATTGGTGAGGCTTTGGTGTCTTTAGCACTGGTAGTTGCCGTACCTTTTGCATTTTCGGTAAGCGCAGTATCATTTGCCGAAGTACTTGAACTGTTTGCATCGGTGGTGTTACTCGGTTCGGTAGTTGTTTCAGGTGTATTGCTACTTGAACTGTTATCAACTCCGTCTTTGGCATTAACAGATGTGTCTTGAGTACTTTCGTTTTGAGTTGCGTTTGTAGAAGAGGATTCAGAAGTTGGTGTGTCAGATGATGGTGTTTCTGTTGAAGCACTTTCATTGTTTCCGTTACTTTGCTCTGAGTTTTCTTTTACCGAATTAGCTTGTGGTTTTTTGCGTAAACTTCCAATGCCTTTTAATAAACCTGCAATGGCAGTCATTACACTTGTCGCTGCTGCAATCGCAGCTCCTGTCGCTGGCTCTCCTAATCCTTCAATACCTTCTACTCCTTGCATTTCAGAATCGTAGCTATCGATTCCTAAAATTTCGGATAAGTCACTATCAATGGTGTAAGTGTTGCCGTCAATCGCTCCTAAACCTGCCATCACTTCTTTATCGTGATTACCTTTTCCTTTCAGAATAGCAAGTTTGAAGTTTTCTTCTTTACCGCCTGCGCCATAAAAAATCTTTTGTAAGCGATTTTTTACACCAACCAAGCGATTAAATTTATCCATATCAAAACCTTTTGCTTGGGCTTGTTCGTTGGATAAATAGCCGTAACGTAATTGTCCCGCAACTTTTAAAATATTTAATTTTAAAGAAGCTAAAATACCTGCACGCAATAAAGCGGTGGCTGGGTTAATACGATTAACAGCGTGTACACCCTTTCGTAATTTATTATAGACTTTACTTTGCTCAACTTTTTGAAATTTCTTTTTTACAGTTTGAGCAACTTTGGTATTACGTAAACGTTTACCTAATTCACCCATGTCTTCATAACCCTGTAATAGGTCTTCGGCATCTATGCCATTTATTTCGCTTACTGGCATTCCTTTGTCGATGCCATCTAAAAATTCTAAATCCATTGCTTTATCTATTGTTTCTATGGGTGGAACTTCGTAATTGTATTTATCGACTACGCAATCGACTGTAATGTAATTGCCATTTTGTGTTGGGACGATTGGATAAATGTGCTGAAACCCATTTTCTTCTTTGTATTTGGCTATTCTTAAAATATGTGGAATGTTTAATTCACATAAACAAGCCGAAACAAAAACGGTGTAATCGTCACAATCAACTCCTCGCTCCCTATCATAAAAACTCCTGCGAGGACTGCGTATTTGTTCTTTTCCTTTGTCATCTTTGTGGTAACGAACATGGGTGTATAGCCAGTGCCATATTTCCGAGCAAATCCCGTTAACATCTTTGCTTTTAATTGTTTTGCAAAATGCTTTTACTTGATACTTTGAACGCTTAATTGCTTTTGGTAAATACGAAACAGTATCTTTTAAACTGGAATCACGTTTAATGTCTTCGTTTAACCCTGTGGGTTTTGAAAAACATTTTTCGTACTCCGAGCCTGATTGAATATGTCTGTATTTATTGCTTTCCAATTTTTATTTTTTAGTTATCTGTTTTTTTTTGATTAATTTCTAATGACTAAACTCTAACTTCTAAATTGTAACATCTTGTGTATGTGTGTAAGGCAGTTTTGCTCCTAAAACAACTGCACTTGTTTGAATGGTTACTTGCAGCGTGATGGGATATTTACGGTCTTTTAATTTTTTAATCATTTCCCCTGCAAGACTTCCCAAACTCAAAAATTGTATCGGAATTTTTATGTTGTTGATGTTTGTTTGTGATAATGGATCAATGTTTATTTGTTGGTTGACAAGTTCAGAACTGGCTATCACGTTATCTTTGTAACTGATTTTGATAAAAGGATATTGAACAATTGCTTTGCCGTTACTAGGATTTTTAATCTTAACATCAATTGCCAAAACAATCTGAGAGAAATCAATACTAAATATCCGTCCTTTGATTTCTGTAACGATATTATTACCAATTTTGGTTAAACTGCTTAATCCCCAAATGGCTAAGCCTACTACACCGATTATTGCTCCTGTCAAAAAATTCATTATTCTTTATGGTTTTTAGAGTTAATTATTTTTTCTATTTTTTTTAATCGGTCTGAGAGAGAATCAATTTGTCTTTGAAAAACTTTTGATAGATTTTCAAATAAACTGACGTGAGTGTGAACCTCTCCGTTCAACTTATTTACTCGCTCTAACATTTGTTTAAAGTCTTTATGTAAGTCCTTTAAAAAATAACCGATTAATAAAAACAACAAACTGATAAGTCCTAGCAGAATGCTGTTTATTACTAAGAGGATTTCTGTGCTGTTCATTTTACTTGTGGTTTTATATAACAAAGGTCAGGAGATAACGCGAGAGGCTTGGCGGGAGTTACCTATTAAAAGGGTTTTTACCTTTTCTTTACCGTAAATTAGCGTGTTTTACTTACTTTTACCTATTAATAATTAATGTTCAGGAGAGAGAAAATAATATGTCAATTATAGTTAGTAATATCATTTGTAATGAAATACTTAATGCTTTGGTAAATTCAAAAGGTTTAAATATTCAAGTCTTCTTAGACCAAAAATTCGGGATATCCAAAAAGGAAACTGTTGCTTTTTATGAAAGAAAGTTAAAAGATGAGGGTCATGTTACCTATCACACATTGCCGGATAGATCATTATGCCACTACATTTCACCCTCTGGTGCCATTTTCCAAAAACATGGTGGATACCCCACTGATACGTTGACTTTAGCAAAGAACCTAATTGAAAAATCCGGGATTCAAGCTAGCACACCAAAAAGTTTTGATGAAACATTTTCTGATCTAAGTAATAAAACCATCTCTTCAATAAATCAACTCTCAAAAAGTACAACTGAAATAAATGACTTTATAACGGAAATAACCAAGATTAAAGAATATCTCGAAACAAGAATTACTGTAATAGGAAAAAACGAATTAGAACCATTTTATACAAAAATTTTGGTTTTTCTCAGAGATTATTACGGGAATGAAAGTGCAGAGGTGTCACAGTTTAAAAGAATAAAAAAATCTGTAACAACCAATCGCCTAATTCCGTTTTTAGTAAAAATTATTACTGAGCAGGAATTGAAAATAAAAAGGGTGACAAATGGAAAAACTAAACCGTCAATCAACGAACTAGGTGCTAGCGATTTAGAAGTTATGTCACGTCTTGGACATACTGTGAAAAAATTAATAAACCCCAATGATAAAAAGCTTATAAATTATGTTTTAAACGAATGCGAAAATATAAAACAAGCGCTCGAATTAACGGAGTACTCTGATTTTGTGAAAATTAGGGGTCATCATACAGGAGTCGGGGCATTATTAAACAGGATTTATATAAAAGAACAAAATCCGTTCAATCAGTTAACTGGTTCAATTAATAGAGATGAGTTAATTTCAATATGCACAATTGTTAAGCATGATCTTGAAATAGAATTGCTTGATTCAAAAAGCATTTTATCAAATTTACATCCAAAAGTCCTTGAGGTTTCTGAAAAACAATTTAATAATAATCACTATAGAGATGCTGTTGTAAATTCATATATCGCATTAATTGAAGTTATAAAAGAGAAATTTCCTAATAAAAATGAATCTGGAAAATTAAAAGACGGAGTAGAATTGATGCAGGAAGTTTTTTCAAAAGGTAATCCAAAAATAAAATTTAGTGAAGACGGAGGTGAGCAGCAAGGAATGATGAATCTCTATATTGGTGCGGTAGGAGGAATTAGAAATAAATACGGTCATAAAACCAGTAATATCAAGGATGAAAAGTATGCGTTAGAACTTTTACATTTTGCCAGTGCTTTGTTTAGGTTATTTGATGATCCTAGCATTTATTAAGTTTTTTTCACCTCCTTTTTGCCTCTCAAAAATTCCCAAATGTAGGAGAAGTCAAGATCTTCATATTTGCAATATTCTTTAATTGTAATGTGTTTTGTTTTCTTTTTTAGGGCATCCCTAATAGCAAGATGTAAAGTATTTGCAGTTTTATAACTTTGGCAACCCAATAGTTGCTGTAAATCTTTAATACTTAAAAATATTCCGCCTTCCATGATTGAAAAATTTTAACCGACAAGCACGAATGCTTGTCGGGATGAAACAATTAATTAATTTTTTTATCTGTTCTTTTGCATTTTGAAACAAAAACGATCGCATCAAAATTACCGTCAATTAAAAGGATGTCTAAAGCAGCTAACACCTGCCAATTCATTAACCTCTCAATCTTTGTAATTAATTTTTCACGGTGTAATTTAATTGCAACATCGCTCATTTCATTTTCAAATATTTCTTCAACATCAATATCTGATAATTCTTTAACTGCCCTTCTTAACTTAACACAACTGATATAAATACTTGGTTTAGTTGCGCCTGTACTTAACCTGTTTCCGTCAATAGACATGTGTCTATTGAATGCCGAATGATTTTCAAATGTACTATCCATGATTTCTATTTTTTATTGGTTAGAATTTTCTTTTGATTTTAAATAAGCCTTGATTGACCAGAGAGGGATTATACATTTGCCAGTTATGCCATCAAGGTATTTTGAAAATAACTTCCCTTTGATAACCAGTTTTCTCACTGAACAGTAGTGCAGATGTAGCATATCAGCCGTTTCTTGTATAGTATATGCTTTTGCTTCTTCTTCACTTTCTTTTAGTTCCTTAATTTCAGAACGCATTAGTGAAAGCTGATTGAATAATTCTGTTAAGTCTGAAATCTTAACTGTTGTGATACCTTCCATAGTAATTGATTTATAATACAAATCTCCGCCGATAAAAAGTTCGCTACCTGTCACCTAGCGAATGTTGGGAGGTTGATAAATTCAATATTAACAGGCTTTCGGAAGGTTTAACGATAACTGTATTGATTTAGAACTATTGTTCCTTATAAATAAAATGTAAAATGTGTTTTTGGAAAATAGTTGTTGACAAGACGAAAGTTCGCAAGGATACATGCTGCGAACTTTCTAACTTGATTTAGATGATATGATAAAAATCTGAATTATATTTTTTTGGCAATTACAATGTAAATTTCTTTAAATCATGGTTAAAAATAATCCTTTTCGCCTTGAAGAAGTGTTGCAAAATAGTATCTTTATAATGCTCATGAATGAACCTCAGGAAGATCTTGACGAAAAATATCAAAACGTTTTTGCCGATACGACAAAAGGAAATTCTATTCACATTTCTCAAGCTGAAAGTGGGCGGAAAGGTTATTTCTGCCAAGGATGCGGTAAACAATTAGAAGCAGTAAGGCATAAAGTGCCAAACCGGATAGATTACTTCCGCCATGTTCCAATGGATGTTAAACATGATCAAAAATGTACATATAGAGATGAAACATACCGGCATAAATTAGCAAAAGAAGCGCTAGGCAGATTAAAACACATTAAAGTACCAGCCGTTTATAAATTTCCTTCTAAAGGAGAAGAGGGTTTAGCAAACTTATTAGTTGAATCTATTTTAATAGACGCACATTCCGTTGAAATGGAAAGAACCTTTTATGAGGATGAATCAGGCGAAATTAAATGGGGTTCGGGGCAAGGAGTAGATGAAAAGTATTTATTAATAAGACCTGATGTAGTCTTTTTTGATATAGACAAAAAACCTCTTCTTTTAATTGAACTCGTTGCAACGCATAAACCTGACAATGAAAAAAAGGCGAAGTTGCGACGATTGGGTATTAATGCAATACAAGTTTCTATTCCAAAAGATACAGAAGCTGCAATAGAAGCAGCACTATATAATACAAAAAGAATTAAATGGCTATATAACAATGTCGAACAATCAACCACTTACGTATCAGTTCCCTTTTCAACTTCAGAGGGAATATCACAAATTGATGAACAGCAAAAACGATTTTTTGCAGAGACTTTCGAATGCCGACAAGCGGAAGTTAGAAACCTCATACGAACAATTACAAGGGTGCTGGAATCTAAACAATTCGGAGAAGTTATCAAGCAGCTTGGAGACGATTTATCAAGAGTTAAGGGAAATACAGAGGAACATCAATCAAAATTGGACGGACTTCGAGAAGAGTATAGAAACAGAGCTGTTAAATCAGTTGAATCAGAAGAAGAAGAATTTGCAAAAAAGTTTGATGATTTTAACAAACAACAAACTGAGTTTCAAAAATACTCTTGGGAATTGGAAACAAGATATTTTGCAAAAAGAAGCTCACTTAAAAGCGACCAAGAAAGCATTGACAGCATTGCAAATGGAGAAAGTCAGGGAAGAGGAGGGACTGCAATTGGCATTGAAAGCAGACGAAGAGAAGTTGAACGAGCTAAAGCTGAGATTGAAGAACTCATTAGAAAAGAAGAATCAGAAATTGCTAAGCTTGAACGAGAAGAAAATGGATTACCAGAACGATTTGAGCAACTTAGAGAATCAGTTATTACAAAATTTGCAACCATTGAAGGAAATGAAAAACGAGAAATGGAGGAGCTTGGACTCGAAGAGGCAGGATTACCAAAAGAGTTTGAGGAAAAAGAAGGAAAACTTTCAGGAGAATATAAACAGCTTGAGGATGAGCTTAGAGAGCAGTTTGAAAAATCACGAGAATACACAGATAAAATTATTATGTCAAGAGATGGAAAAGGAAATACCAAATTGCACTATCGAATTCGTGGATTATTGGAGGCAAGGGAACTTCTCGATGATAGCAGCAAGGCACAAAGTTATAACCAAAGAAACAGAAAGGCTTGGAGAGCTTATCAGGATGGGACTTACAAAGATTGGATTGAGTGAAGAGAAATTCTTTAGATTATTGGATAAAAACGTAACGAACTAAATTTGGTAAACAAAACCCCTTTGTGTTTCAAATTTTTGGGTCTTTGGGAGGTAGAATTAAATACTGCCTGACTATAAACTCCCGATATTTCATAAGCCAAACAAAAGATGGCAATGAAATATAATAACAATTTTCTGCTGGTTGATATCTACCAGTAACTAGACCGATATATGCCATTTCTCCAATAAACTCTGTAGTAAAATTTTTTTCATGTTTAAGAAAGGAATAGGTTTCCAATATTTCTTTAGGAGTATACCAATTTTGACCACTGTCGTAAAAAATCCCATACTTATATTTTAGATATTCAGGGGTTTTAATTGATGCGTCATTTTTTGAAGCTTGCATAAATAAGTTATACACTATATGATCCTGTAGATTTTCAAAAGATTCTTGGAGGATTTCAATTTTTTTTGAATTTCGGTTTCCTCTACCTCGCAGCAAAAAAGCATCAAAAAGTTTAACTAATCTCCTTTCATTGAGATGGTTTTTAAAACAAAATTCGTCGTATCTATCTATTATAGCCTCAGGCAGAAGCCACACTGGTTCTTTAGAATACATAAAAGGAATAATTATCTTAATCTATAACGCATGAAATTTACTTTTAGTTTGGTTTTAACATATCAATTTTATAAGTGGTCAGTTTTTATGAGTGATTGGATAAACTTTCACATTGATTTAGAGAAATAAAGACAGAAATAACATTAAATTTAGAGGTTAATAAGCAATTACTATACACAAAACCAAAATAAATCAACTATGAAATTTAGAATTTTTTATGCTCCTCAGGTTTTTAATACATGGGAAAAATTATTTGTTTTAACATCTGACGGTGTACTTTACTGTGAATATTTATTCAAATTTGCTCTGAATGTTATAAACGAGACTAATATTAACTATGAAACGTTTGCACCGAAAGATTATTCTTGGGGGAAAGGCGTTGAAGGAAATAAAGGCGTTGCTTTTACTAACTATCAAGGCTGTGAAAAGGAATTGACTTGGGAGGAATATTTAAATTTAAAGCCATCGGCGCTTCTATCGAAGTATAATGGTTCGATACCACGACAAATAGGATGGGTTCAAGAGTATTTAAAAAGAATTCACTTAACTCACGAAAATTGGGATAACGACAATTATAAGAAGTTTAAGAATAATATAAAACTAACTTAGCTTTCAACAGTATAATTTCTTTTGTATCTTTGAAATAACAATTTGATACCCCAATGTGCCCCCAAAAAATAAAAAATAAAATATTTTCAACGATAGCAAGTCTTTCAGGCGGGAGTTTCAAATTCCAGCGGGATCACAACAACCAAAAAAGCCACTCATTTGAGTGGCTTTTTTGGTTTTAAAAGGTTTTACTAATTATTCGGATTACCGGCAGAGATCCATTTTTGGATAGCCGTAATATCACAAGACGAAAGTTGACCTGCATTTTTAGGCATTGCCGAAAAGCCGGATAAATGTTTTAAGCTTCCTAATAATTTATTGTTTGCAATAGAGCTTACCACGCCATTATAATCGCTTAGATCAAAGCCCCCGCCCGGATTAGACGAATTATGGCAGCCCGTGCACCATGTTTGTATTAATGGTTTAACTCTTGCGCTATAAGTAAAATTAATCGTATCACAGCCTTTACAATTAGAGGTGTTTTTAGCGCCCATTTGTATCCAGGCTTTAATAGTGTAAACATCTTTTTTACTTAGCTTAGAATAAGGACTTTCGGGCATAGATGGATTTGACCCTTTTATGGTGTTATAGATTTCGCTTCTTAAAGGATGCTTAGCCGTAATGCCTTTCATAATTCCTGCATAAGTTGTTAGGTCGAAGCCCGATTCTTTTTCTTTAGAATTATGACACTCACTAAACGTACAGTTTGAAATAAAGATCGGCAACACATCCTCTTGAAAGCAAGCGTTTGGCGAATAGGTGTCTCTTATACACATAGTAAGGAACAAGATTGAACCTATTAAAATTAATGCGCTCGTTTTTTTCATTTTATTAAGTTTTATTTATTGCGTGTAAAAATCATTTCTTACTCTTCGCTTGTATTTTTTAATTGCATTAATAAAGAATAAGCACCCTTAGTAACAACTTCAAATCCCGAAAGATCTTTTCCGTCTAGTGTAATTACTTCAGTAAAATTAGTTTCAGTGCTACCTTTCTTAATTTCCAGTAGTTCAAATTGCTTATTTCCTTTTGAGATAAATATAAAATCTTTTCCTTCGTGACTAACAATAGCATCATCATTTATTGATTGAGTGTTATTCATCTTAATTTCCACTTCTGCATTCATATACATGCCGGGTAACAAAGTTTTATCGTAATCCTCAAAATGGCAATGCACTTCTGCGCTTCTGTCTAGCGATAATTCCTGGCTAATTAAAATTATTTCGCAAGGATGTTTTTTGTCGGGCTGATTATTATTAAAGGCAACTAATTTTTGTCCGATAGATAGTTTATCAAGATCTTTTTCAAATACTTTTAAATTTAAATGAATATCAGATGGATTGATAAGTTCAAACAAGATGTCGGCCGGGTTGACATATTTACCAATGTTTACATTTACTTTAGAAACAAATCCATCTATTGAAGAATAAACATTAACGCTTCGTGATAAATTAGATTCACTAAGTTTTTCGGGATCGATATTGATCAGTTTTAATTTTTCGGCTAAGGCACTCAAAGCAATTTTTTGTGTTTTGTAATCCATTTCGCTTTGCTGAAAAACTTTATCACTACTGGCTTTACTTATATTTAATTCTTTTTGACGAACATATTCGTTTTCAAAAAAGGATAATTTTGATTTAATGGTTAAATAATCTTGCTGTAATTGAATGTATTGCTGATCTTCCATAGAAGCAATTATTTCGCCTTTTTTTACATGCATGCCCGGTAATAATTTGGTTGATTTTAAAAACCCGCCTAATGGCATGCTCACCGAAACCATATTTTGTGGCGGCACATCAATTTTACCGTTTAATTTTAAAGTGGTAGCAATAGTTCTTTTTTCTAATTTCCCTAATTGAATGTTAGCGCTTTTAAATTGAGCATCTGTTAGCGTTACATTGTTTTCAAGAATAGCTTGCGTTGATTCTGTTTCTTTAGCTTCTTTGCTTCCACAAGAGAATAAAGCAAATGTGACAATAAATAGGATGATTATTTTTTTCATGATTTTTTATTTAGAAATTAAATAATTGATTTGAATTGTAGTTTCATTTAAATTTTTTACTGCGTCGAGATAGTTAGAACGGATACTGATCGCTTGGTTTGTCAGCATTACCCATTCTAAATAATTAAGCTCGCCGTTATTAAATTGTTTATTTGCAGTTTCTGAAATTAATGAAGCGTTTTTGAGAGCTGTATTTTCAAAGTAATTTACTGTTGCCAAATTTGCTTGATATTGGCGTATGGCAGCATTAAATTGTGATTGTAATAAATTCATCTCTTGTAAATAATTATTCTCAGAAATAGTTTGATTTATTTTAGAAGAATTTATTTTAGCCTTTTGAGCACCGAAAAATAAAGGAATGCCTACTCCAACCTGTAGCGACTGAAACCGTGTATTTAAATTATAAGTTACATTATCAGACCCGGTACCTTTCATAGTCATGTTATAATACCCAAAATTAAGGTCCGGCATCAAGCGCGACTTTTCTAACTTTTGATTTATGAGAGAGGTCTTTTTTTGCTGTTCGATTATTTTTAGCGACGGGTGTTGGTTTAATAAACTTTTATCTGTTGTAACTTCTAAATTTAATTTAGAATTAGTTTCAGTTGGGATAAATGAAGTGGAGGTGTTAAGTACTAATTTAAACTGAAGAAGTATCAACTCAATATCCTGCTGCAGCTGATAGAGCTGCATGGTAATATTTCCTCTTTGACTTTCGGCAGTTGTTTTTTCAAGAATATTACTTTCTCCTGTTGAAAAACGTAGATTTGCTTTTTCTAAAAACATAGCATAAATACTATCGTTTTTTAATAAAAGCCCTTCCTTTTCTTTTAAATAGAGGTAAGTATAAAAAACCTGTCGCACCATTTTTTTAGTATCTGCTTCCTTTAACGAAATTGACAGCACAGATGTTTTCCATTCTTCTGTTAATAGTTTTTTTTGATTAGAATAAACGGTTGGAAAATTAAAGGATTGTGAAATGCCTATTCGATTATCTGTATAAGAGCTATTTAGTTGTCCGTATTCTCCGCTAACATTTGCTTGCGGAATAGAGGCGGATGTTTTAATTAATTTTTGCTGATATAGAGATCTTAGTTTTTCGTTCTTTATTGTAAGGTTGTTTTTTAAGGCTGTATCAATTGCCGATCCTAAATTGATCGCCGTTTGAGCTTTAAAAAATTGACAATTGACAATAAACAATAAGCAAATAATGCAACAAAATTGACAATTGAAAATTTTTAAAGAATCTTGTTTCGGTATTTTTAAAATTTCATTCATAAATTAATATTTTTCCGGGTTTTTTATTGCATGGGCGATAAGTTTTCCAACTTCTTCATTTCTTTCGATTAAAATTTTATGCGAATCTTCGTTTATATATTCGCAGGCTAATGCAAAATTAATCCACACTCCTGTTTCTGAATTTTCCGCATCACAATCTGAGAATTTCGAAACAAAATGTGCTGGATATTGACGTTTACGGTATGCTTCTGCCAAGTTAGCGCATACACTCCTTGAAGATCTTCTTACTTGATCGGTAAGCGAATACTTTTCTTCTTTAGGGAATGATTTACTTATTTGAAATATTTCCATAGCTTGGGCAAATGCTTTTTTATATAATGTAGTTTCTTTAAAATTTTTAGCGCTCATTATTAGATTTTAATTTGGTTGTTATTGCTAATTGTTATTTGCTGATTGCTTATTTATCTTTTCAAAAACAATATATAAAATAGGCAAAACAAACAAGGTTAAAAATGTTGCTATCATCAATCCGCCAATAACAACGGTTGCTAACGGTCTCTGAACTTCGGCACCGGCACCATTACTTAAGGCCATAGGCAAAAATCCTAAAGAAGCTACAAATGCTGTCATTAGTACGGGCCTTAAACGCACTTTTGTGCCCATTAAAACAATACGGTGTAAGCTTTTATAACCTTCTTTTTTAAGCCTGTTAAATTCGGCGATCAATACAATTCCGTTTAATACAGCAACGCCAAATAAGGCGATAAATCCTACTCCTGCACTTATACTAAATGGCATACCTCTTAAGGCTAAAAAGAAAATACCGCCAATAGCAGATAAGGGTATGGCAGAATAAATTAATAAGCCATGTCGTACTGAATTGAATGCAAAAAAGAGCAATAAAAAAATTAATATTAATGAAACCGGAACAGCTATCATTAAACGCTGCTTTGCTGCATTTAAATTTTCAAATGCTCCTCCGTAAGTAATGTAATAGCCGGACGGAAATTTTATAGTTGCGTCTACCTTTTTTTGTAATTCATTTACAATGCTTTGAACATCCCTTCCTCTTACATTAAAGCCAACAATAATTCTTCGTTTTGCATCTTCTCGTTGTATTTGGTTAGGTCCGTTTTTGATCTCTACCTTCGCTAATTGATATAAAGGAATTTGCGTGCCTTGTGAAGTTGGTATTAATAAATTTTTCACATCTTCTAAATCGTTGCGCTTATCGGTGTTTAATCTAACTACTACATCAAATCGTTTTTCACCTTCAAAAATAAGGCCGCTGCTTTGTCCTGCAAATGCAGTATTTACAACCTTATTTATGTCTGCTATGTTTAAATTATATTGTGCAATTGCATCTCGGTTGTATTCTATTATCACCTCGGGCATACCTGTTACCGGTTCTAAATATAAATTTTTAGCTCCTTCAACGGTGTTTACAAGGGCTCCTAGTTTTTGCGAATAAGCGGCAAGGGTGTCTAAATTCTCACCAAATATTTTACAAACCACATCTTGTTTTGCTCCGGTCATTAATTCATTAAAACGCATTTGCACAGGAAATTGAAAGCTTGTTGTAATTCCGGGAACATCTGCAACAGCTTTACCCATTTTTTCGGCTAATTCATTAAATGTTTTGGCTGAGGTCCACTCAGATTTATCTTTTAAAATTATCATCATATCGGCTGCTTCCATTGGCATAGGGTCTGTTGGCACTTCGCCGCTTCCGATCTTAGTAACTACTTTTTCTACTTCAGGAAATTGAGTTTTTAAAATACGTGCGGCTTTTTGAGTATTCTCAATAGTCGTGTTTAAATTACTGCCGGTTAGAACTCTAGTTTCTACTGCAAAATCACCTTCTTCGAGGGCAGGAATAAATTCACCACCTAACGATGATAACACTATGATAGCAGAAATAAAAAGTAATATAACAGAGCTTAAAACTAATTTAGGAAAACGTACTATTTTGCTTAATGCAGTTTGATAAACTCTTTCAACTCCATTCATTAATTTATCAGAGATGTTTGGCTTGTGTTTTGTTTTTTTACTCAAAAACAAAGCGCTCATCATTGGAATATAAGTAAGCGATAATACAAAAGCCCCTAATAACGCAAATGCCACTGTTTGAGCCATAGGTTTAAACATTTTACCTTCTATGCCTTGTAATGTAAATATTGGCAAGTAAACCACTAAAATTATGATCTGGCCAAATACGGCACTATTCATCATTTTGCTTGCAGAATAATTTACCTCGTTATCCATTTGTGTTTGATCTAATTTGTTAAGACCCCTGAATTGTTTTCCATGGGAGAGTTGATGCATCACAGCTTCTACAATGATCACCGCCCCGTCTACAATTAAACCAAAATCTAGGGCACCAAGGCTCATTAAATTTCCACTAACGCCAAACGTATTCATAAGAATAATTGCAAACAACATTGCAAGTGGAATAACAGATGCTACTAATAAACCTGCTCTAAAGTTTCCTAAAAACAACACCAATACAAAAATTACAATTAACGCACCTTCCATTAAATTTTGTTCAACCGTTCCAATGGCATTGTTTACCATTTTTGTTCTATCTAAAAATGGTTCAAGTACCACACCTTCCGGTAAGGTTTTCTGAATTTGGGCAACGCGTTCTTTTACTTTTTTTATCACGTCACTACTGTTTGCGCCTTTAAGCATCATTACTACAGCGCCGGCTACTTCACCTTTATCATTATAGCACATAGCGCCATAGCGGGTTGAATACCCGATGTTAACATCGGCTACATCTCTTATAAATAAAGGCGTTCCGTTTTCAGTGGCTTTGATCGAAATATTTTTAATATCATTTATACTGCCAAGCAGTCCTTCACTTCTGATAAATAAAACGGTTGGTCCTTTTTCAATATAGGCGCCACCTGTATTTTGATTATTTTTTTCTAATGCCGAAAAAACATCATGAATGGTAATGTTATGTGATTGGAGTTTATTAGGATCAACAGAAATTTCAAACTGTTTTAATTTCCCTCCAAAACTACTCACTTCTGCTACACCTTGCACGCCTAGTAATTGCCTTCGAACGATCCAATCTTGGATGGTTCTTAATTCGGTTTCGTTATATTTTTTTTCGTAACCTTCTTTTGGTCTTATTACATATTGATAGATCTCACCTAAGCCGGTAGAAACAGGTCCTAGTTCCGGAGTTCCTATGCCTTGCGGAATGGTTGATTGAATTTTTTGTAAGCGCTCTGCTACTTGCTGTCTCGCCCAATAAATATCCGTTTCATCATCAAACACAATGGTTACTAATGATAATCCGAAGCGAGAAAAACTTCTTATTTCTTTAAGACCGGAAATGTTATTATTAGCTTGTTCTATTGGAAAGGTAACAAGCCGTTCTATGTCTGTTGCGCCAAATGATGGGGCTACTGTAATTACCTGAACTTGATTATTTGTAATATCCGGTACAGCGTCAATAGGAAGTTTTGTTAATTCATAGGTGCCATAACCAATTAGGCCTATAATAAAAAGCCCTATTATTAGTTTGTTACGAATTGAAAATTCAATTATTTTATTTAGCATAATTTATAATGTTAATTTTTTTGATTTAGGTAACATATTAAAAACACAAATACCATTTTAGTATTTATGAATTTAAAAGATCAAATTAAAATTAACAGAATTTTGGCGGTTGCCAAATAGAAGAAAGAAAAGTTGATTGCAAAAACTCTTCGTGATACACCGAAAAAGATCTTGTTTCTATAAAGGTAGGTTTTGTAGAAAGTCCTTCGAAATTATTTGGTATAAATGCAATAGTGATAGAATTTATACAACCATCATGCGATTTAAAAGGTAATTTCATATCTTCATCATGGTCACTATATTGCACATCCGTTTGGGAATAGTGCATATCTAAAAATGCGATTAAAGATAAGTTGCCGTCTTTTTCTTTGTGCTCAATAAAGTGCTCTATTAACAAAGGCAACTTCACTAATTGATTCAATTCAGTAAGTGAGATCAAATAAATACTAAGAAGTGATATGGCAATAAATTTTTTCAATAGAGCAAATATACAAAAATATAGAAAATTTAAGGCATTTATAAACACAAAATCTGCCAAAAAGTAAAAGTAGAAAAATCATAAAATTTTATTTACCTTAATGATTAAGGCTTTTGTAACAAATGTAACCGTAATATGATTTTTATCACCCCACCTTTGTACTATAAATTTTAAAAAATAAACAATGGAAATAATAGGTTACATCTCATCAATTTTAATTGGCATTTCTTTAGGACTCATTGGCAGCGGAGGCAGTATTTTAACTGTGCCTGTATTGGTTTACTTATTTGGTATTGATGCTGTGGCTGCAACGGCATATTCTTTATTTATTGTTGGTTTTACAGCGGCCGTTGGCTCTTTTGGCTATTTTAAGAAAGGATTAGTAAATGTAAAAACAGCAATAGTTTTTGGTATCCCTTCTATTATAGCAGTTTTTTTAACCAGAGCATACATAGTGCCGGCAATTCCAAAAGAGGTTTTCTCAATTGGAGATTTTATGGTTACTAAAAGTATTTTAATGATGTTATTGTTTGCGGTATTAATGGTTGCGGCATCTTATAGCATGATCAAAAAGGATAAAAAGAAAAAGGAAGAAGATCTGGGGCCGCAAAAATTTAATTATCCGGTAATTTTAATTGAAGGCGCCATTGTAGGTTTAGTTACAGGATTAGTAGGTGCCGGTGGAGGGTTTTTAATTATTCCGGCGTTGGTTCTTTTATCAAAACTTCCAATGAAAGAAGCGGTTGGAACATCCTTAGTTATTATTGCCGCAAAATCTTTAATTGGTTTTTTTGGAGAGGGTGGAGAAACTGTTATTGACTGGATGTTGTTAACATCAGTTGCTGCTTTTGCTACTGTTGGAATTTTTATTGGAATTTATTTATCTAAAAAAATTGACGGCGCAAAATTGAAACCGATTTTTGGTTGGTTTGTTTTAATAATGGGTATTTATATCATAATAAAAGAAACACTACTTAAATAACGAGTGTAACATATATCACACTAAATATTGTAAACAGTTTTAGTGTAATATTTGTTACCAAAAAAAATAAAACAACATAGTAATTTTGATAAATAAAATATAAACAACAAAATAAAAAATAAATAAAAATGAAAATAGAACAAATTTATACAGGATGTTTAGCTCAAGGGGCTTATTACATTACATCTAACGGCGAAGCTGCAATTATTGATCCGCTTCGTGAAACACAACCCTATATGGAAAGACTCCAAAAAGATGGTGTGAAGTTAAAATACATTTTTGAAACGCATTTCCATGCTGACTTTGTTTCAGGGCATATGGATTTATGTAAAAAAACAGGTGCACCAATTGTTTATGGTCCAACTGCAAAACCAGAATTTGAATTTATTTCTGCTAAAGATGGAGAGGTATTTACAATTGGAAAAGTTAAAATTAAAGTATTGCATACGCCTGGTCACACGATGGAGAGTACTTGCTTTTTATTAATTGATGAGAATGGAAAAGATCATGCCTTGTTTAGCGGTGATACTTTATTTTTAGGAGATGTTGGTCGCCCGGATCTTGCTCAAAAAGCAGCATCAATGACTCAGGATGAATTAGCAGGTTTATTATATGATTCATTAAATACTAAGATCATGCCTTTAGCTAACGATGTGATCGTTTATCCGGCGCATGGCGCAGGTAGCGCTTGCGGTAAAAACATGATGAAGGAAACAGTAGATACTTTAGGTAATCAGAAAAAAGTGAATTATGCTTTAAATCAACCAAACAAAGAGGAATTTGTGAAAGCCGTTACTGATGGTTTATTGCCTCCTCCGGGTTATTTTGGCAGTAACGTTGCAATGAATAAAAAAGGAATTGCGAGTTTTGAAACTGTTTTAAATAATGGAATGAGAGCTTTATCACCATTAGAATTTGAAGCTGCGGCAGATACAACAGATGCTATTATGTTGGATACAAGAGATGCTGCGTTTTTCGCAAAAGGGTTTATTCCACGCTCGATCAATATTGGCATCAATGGTGATTTTGCTCCATGGGTTGGCGCTTTAATTAAAGATGTAAATCAACCAATTTTATTAGTTACAGAATTGGGTCAGGAAGAAGAAACAGTTACACGTTTAAGTCGTGTTGGTTTTGATAATGTGATCGGTCATTTAAAAGGAGGTTTTGCAAGTTGGAAAGCTGCGAATAAAGAAGTAGATACAGTAAACCGAATTACTGCCGATCAATTTGCTAAAGAGGTGAATGTTAAAGCAGATACTGTTATTGATGTTAGAAGAGAAAGTGAATACAGAGCAGAACATGTTGAAGAGTCATACAACAAACCGTTAGACCAAATAAATGGTTGGTTTGCCGAAATGGATGCAGAAAAACCGTTTTACGTTCACTGTGCAGGTGGTTATAGAAGTATGATCGCAGCTAGTATCCTTAAATCAAGAGGTGTTCATAATTTTAAAGAAATTGAAGGTGGCTTTAAAGCAATTGCAGAAAGCGGTGTTTCTAAAACCGATTTCGTTTGTCAAAGTAAACTTCAAAAAGCATAAATTAATCTACTGCCACAGTTAGCAAAACTAGCTGTGGCAGTTTATTGAAAATAAAAACATGATAAAAATTAAATCAATTATTGATGCAATTACTCTGGTGTTTACACTAACTCAATGTAATTCTCAAACTAAAAAAACAACAACCATGGAAACAACAAATGCAACACAAACAGCAACTAAAGAAATTATTGTAGATGTAAGATCAATAGAAGAATGGAATGAGGATGGTCATGCCGACTGTTCAGTGAATTATCCATTAGATCAGTTTGCGAGTAAAATAGAAGAATTAAAGAAGTACGATAAAGTGATCTTAGTATGTCGCAGCGGTAACAGAGCGGGTATTGCTAAGGGGCAACTGCAAAGTGCTGGTTATACCAAAGAGATCGAGAATCTTGGTCCTTGGCAAAATGTAACTTGTAAAACAAAATAAATATGAAATTTTTAAGGTCATTAAGTTTTATGCGAGCGCTTCGATTAATTTTCGGAGCGTTTGCTATTGTTCAGGCAATAATAACAATGGATATTATTCTTGGTTTGCTTGGATTGGTAGTTGGCGGAATGGCTATTTTTAATGTGGGATGCTGTGGTTCCGATGGCTGTAGTACTGATCTTCCAAATAATAAAAAAAACGAAGTAACAGATGTTGAATATGAAGAAGTGGTTAGTAAATAATAGGCTTACAATAATTGGTGCAATTTTAGGGGCCATTGGTGGTTTTCTTTATTACTATTTTATTGGATGTGCCAGCGGAACGTGTGCAATAACTTCCAGCCCAATAAATAGTACTTTGTATTTTGCCGTTTTGGGAGCTTTGCTAGTGAGTATCCTAAAACCTAGCCCTAAAAAGGACGCAAAAGAAAATAATTCTTTGTGATAAATATCATGAACAGTATCGTTAAAAACCAGTACATTTATTCAAACAAATTTAATTTTAGATTATGAAAAAGAACATGGGCTTTGCTGACAGAATGATCAGAATAATAGTTGCAATAGTAATTGCAGTTTTATTTTTTACAAATATTATTTCCGGAACATTAGGAATAATTTTATTAGTATTAGCGGGTGTATTTGTACTAACAAGCATGATCAGTTTTTGTCCTTTGTATACTTTGGTGGGTGCAAGCACTTGTCCTAAAGAAAAATAATTTTATTTGTTTCTTATATTTATTACAAAGCCTCTATTAATAGAGGCTTTGTTGTTTTTTAAATTTATTAAGTAACTAAAGTCACACGCCTTGACTTTTTAATAGTTTAAATTTGCTCTTAAAATATAGAGTCATGAAAATTAAATTATTTTTTTTCGCTTTAATTACTTTTGTTGCATTTGGATTTTCGCAAACAATTCCATTTAACTTTTCTGTAAAAATAAAACCGGTTACAATTAGTAATCTTCCGGGCTTACATTCTTTTGCCGTGGCGCAATCTTCCGGTAAGTGGTTAATTATTGGCGGTAGAAAAGATGGCTTGCATGCTCGTCAACCTTTTAATGCTTTTCCTGCCGCCAGCAGCAACACGGATATTTATGTAGTTGATGTGAATTTGCAACAATTTTGGACCGCATCAGTAAATGCATTGCCCACCGGGTTGAAAGAACAACTACAATCTACGAATATGAATTTTTATCAAGATAATGATTCTCTTTATATCATTGGGGGTTATGGGTATAGTCTTAGCACTTTAGATCATATCACTTATCCAAATCTAACTTCAGTTTCAGTGAGCGGATTAATTAACGCCGTAGTAAACGGAAATTCAATTACACCTTTTTTCAAACAAATAACTGATCAAAACTTTGCCGTAAATGGCGGACAACTTGGGAAAATAGGACCTACATTTTATTTGGTTGGCGGACATCGTTTTGATGGTCGTTACAATCCAATGGGCAATCCAACTTATACGCAAACCTATGTAAACGGGTTAAAAAAATTCAACATAAATAATTCAGGCGCTCAATTAAGTTATTCTAATTATACAAGTGTAAATGATCAAGTTCATTTACACAGAAGAGATTATAATTTAATGCCACAAATTTTTCCGAATGGCGAAGAGGGTTATACGATTTCTTCAGGTGTTTTTCAGGTTGGTATCGATCTTCCTTTTCTTTATCCGGTAGATATCAAAGCAAGTGGACATACACCTGTTATTGCCTTTAATCAGTACTTGAGTAATTACCATTCGGCAAAAACTTCTTTGTATGATAGTGTTAACAATGTGATGCACTCTGTTTTTTTTGGAGGCATGAGTCAGTACTCATATGTAAATAATGTTTTAACACAAGATAATAATGTGCCTTTTGTAAAAACGATCAGCCGTGTGTCAAGAGATGCCGGTGGTAATTTGCAAGAAAATGTGTTCCCGAATGAAATGCCGGGTTTAATTGGAGCAAGTGCAGAATTTATTCCTAATCATACACTACCACATTATGAGTCTGAAATAATTAAGTTGTCACAATTAACCGGCGACTCAGCACTGATCGGTCATTGTTACGGCGGAATTTATAGTCCGCAAGCTAATCCTTTTACAGCTAACAATACAGGAGTTACAAATGCACATAATGTAATTTACGAAGTGTGGCTTGTAAAAAGCATCGTAAGTGGTTTAAAGCCTATTGACGGAAGAAACCCGTTAAAAGCTGTTGTGTATCCAAACCCAACACAAAAACAAATAAGTTTTAAATTAACCTTGCCTAGTAGCGGCGATCTTGATCTTTTTATTACAGATGTAAATGGAAAGATCGTTGCTGATAAAAGTTTCCTTGGTTTAAATCAAGGAAATCATACTATTGATATTTCTGATAAAGTAAAATTGGCTAGCGGTGTTTATGCTTTTAATTTTGTGTTTGCCGGTAAGTTTAATGCAATAGAAAAGGTTGTGATTACAGATTAATATGGCCGTTGATGTTTATGTTTTCTTGTAGAGCTTTAATTAATTATTTTTTTCACTAAACATAGAGCTTTTTATAAAAAGTTTAGAATTACGATTGTCAGAACAATATTGTTGTTATTAGTTTTAGGGCACGTATAAAATTGAGAATGAAACTTGTGCTGCCAAAATTATTTGATTTTTGCGAAAGTTACTGGGAAAGTAAAAAGAACTACCGTAACCTTAGTTATGTTTTAGTGGCTGTATTTATTATTTCACTTTTAATTGGTGCCGGAAATTATTTTTCTGTTTTCAAATCATTCTACCTGCTTTCTCATATAAATTTTACTGATGCTATAGAGTATAGTTTCAATTTTTTATTGTTTTTTGAAATGATTGGTTTAGTTTTTGTTATCCCTCAGTCTATTGCAAATTCAATCGCCAAACAGTTTCAAATCATGAGTCTGATTTTTTTGCGAACATCATTTGAAGAACTTTCTAACTTATCATTTAACTCTCCTTTTCAAGAGCAATTTACAATTATTGGCAGAATGGCGGTTGATGCCGGGGCTGCTCTAATTATTTTTTTTCTAACGCACTTATTTTATAGTTTTCAAAAACACAGGCAAATTACAGATGAAACAGAGCGGGTAAAATTTATTAATCTAAAAAAAATAATTGCAGTTGGTGTATTAATTGGGTTGTTAACCTCTGTTTTTTTTGACATTAAACGATATTTGTTTACAGGGACATTTCATCCTTCCTACTCAATTTTTTATCTGATACTTATCTTTGCCGATATGATACTTTTGTTGGCCGCATTTAGATACACGATCCATTATCCCAGCATCTTTCGTTATTCGGCATTTGTCCTGATAACAATTTTTATAAGAATAGCCTTGGCGTCTCCTGTTTACTATAATGCAATTATAGGAATCTCTACCGTTTTATTTGGTATAGGCGTGGCATATATTCACAACTTATTTTTTACCGGAAGGGAAAAAGGTTTAATAAAGTCAGATGGATCAACGTAACGATTAATACTGTTTTTATTTAAACTTCAATAAATACTGATATTTTAAAGTGCTTGTGTCTTGCGTAATTAAATTAAATCCCGCTAATTTCATTTCATCAATTACTATTTGCGGTTGAATTTTCATTTCGTTTGGCGGACCGTGTTCGAAATCCCCTTTCTTAAAGTCAACAATCACCATTTCCCCATTTGGCTTTAATCCTTTTTTAACCAGTGAAAAATAATCTTTTCTGTTGTCGATATGGTGATAAACATCTACCATAAAAACAACATCAGCTTCTTTTTCGAGTACAGGAGGTTTTTCATACTCTGCTTTTCGTGCTGAGATGTTGTTTGATCTTTCTTTAGTAATTCTATCATTAATGTATTTAATAAATCTATCATCTACATCAGCCGCAATTATTTTAGCACTTGGTTCATTCATTTTAAATTCAAAATAACCTGTCCCGGCACCAATATCAATAACGGTTTTGTTTTTTAGATCCCCTAAAAATTTTATCACCTCTTGCGGTTTTTGCCATTCATCTCTTTCGGGTGATTCAAAGTTTTTAACCAGATCTTCAAAGGCTGATTTATTCATATGATGATTGGCATGACCGTGTTTGTGTTCATGACCTTCTTTAGATCCATCGTGAGTATTCTCTCCACTTGATTGACAGCCTAGTAAGAGAGATAAGGAACAGGCAACGGCGATTGATTTTAACATTGTATATAGTTTATATGTTGAGATTGTAAATTTACTTATATATCTTATTCAAATATTATTTTTAACTTGCTTATAATTAAAATGCAAACACTTTTAAAACAAATAAAAACGCTACACCCAATTTCTAAGGAGGCTGAAAAAGCGCTGTTGGAAATTTGTAATGAAGTAAAGTTTCATAAAGGAACAGATGTGCAGGCAATAGGGCATACGTGTAAGACTATTTATTTTGTAAAAGAAGGCTGCGTTCGTATTTATTACTATAAAGAAGATATTGATATTACCGAGAGTTTTGAGTTTGAGAATGCCTTTGTTGCCAGGGCAGAGAGTTTATTTACCGGAAAACCATCGCGAAAAGCAATACAAGCCATAGAGGATTCGAGTTTAATTGCCATTGATTCAAATAAACTATTTAAGTTGTTTGAATCGCATCATGATCTGGAAACATTATTTCGAAAGATCATAGAAGCTTCTTATGTTTCAACTGTTAATCGAATTGAGAGTTTACAGTTTAATACAGCAGAAGAACGTTATTTTAATTTAATAAAAGATCATTCAAATATCCTTAAAAGAGTTCCATTAAAATTTATTGCATCCTATTTGGGAATTACTCCCGTAAGCTTAAGCCGCATTCGCGCTATTAAGTAATTTCTTATCATATGTAAAGTGCTTTAATTTGCCTGTGTAGTAATTTTGGTTTAAGAAATCACTACCATGAATACCGTAAAGCTCGGATTAAAAGAAAACATAAATCAGTTTGTTTTGCTGATAATCGTAAACGCTTTTGTTGGCGGTATGGTTGGGCTTGAGCGTTCTATTCTACCCCAAATAGCCGAGGCAGAATTTCACATTGCGGCAAAAACTGCGATTCTGTCTTTTATTATTGTATTCGGTATTGTTAAAGCAATCACTAATTATTTTACCGGTGCTTTGGCGAATAAATTCGGCAGAAAAAATCTTTTAACTTTTGGTTGGTTATTTGCAATTCCTGTTCCGTTTATTTTAATGTATGCACCTAATTGGAATTGGATAATTGCTGCCAATATTTTGTTAGGCATTAACCAGGGTTTAACTTGGAGTAGCACTGTAGTTATGAAAATTGATCTGGTGGGAGAAAAAGATCGTGGTTTTGCAATGGGCTTAAATGAATTTGCGGGATACTTATCTGTTGCTATTGTAGCATTTTTAACAGGTTGGGTTGCTAGTGAATATGGGTTAAGACCCTATCCATTTTATATAGGAATTGTATTATCAATTGCAGGTTTATTAAGCTCGTGGTTATTTGTAAAGGACACACAACACCACGTGGCAAAAGAATCATCAACAAATAATGTTACAAAATTAAAAAATGTGTTTTGGGATACTACCTTGTTTGATCGAAATCTGGGTTCTGTAACTCAGGCAGGCTTAATAAATAATTTAAATGATGGAATGGCCTGGGGTTTGTTTCCAATTTTGTTAGCAGAAAAGAATTTTAGTATTTCACAAATAGCAATTATTACTGCAGTTTATCCTGCCGTTTGGGGAATAGGACAATTGTTTACGGGAAAAATGTCTGATCATTTCTGTAAAAAAAGCATGTTGTTTTGGGGAATGTTCTTACAAGGTGTGGCATTATTGTTATTTGTTTTTGCAACATCTTTTACGCACTATATTATTTTGGCTTCTATTTTAGGCTGGGGAACAGCCATGGTTTACCCCACCTTTTTGGCAACAGTTGCCGAAAATACAAACCCCATCGATCGCCCTAAAAGTATAGGTGTGTTTCGTTTGTGGCGTGATCTTGGATATGCCATTGGCGCAATACTTACAGGAATAATCGCTGATGCATTTGGTATAACGGCTTCGGTTGTTGTAATTGGCGTTTTGACTTTGGCCTCATCATTGATAATTCAAAACAGAATGCGTTGCAAAACAACTATGCCAAAATTAACCGATTGGTTATTTAAAAAACACAAACAACATGAAAGTAGCTATTACTCTTGCGGAACTAAAACAACTGCTTGATAAAAAAGAAAACATCATGCTTATTGATGTGAGAAATAAAGAAGAGTATTTTGAAAAGCACCTTACTTTTGCAGGTAATTTGCCCATTGAAATTATTGAATCAGGAAATTTTATTCCTGAACCCGGTAAAATAATAATTACAGTTTGTGGTAAAGGCGGCGGGCGATCCGAAAGAGCTGCAAACTATTTACGTGAGAATACAAAGAATGAAGTTTACTTTTTAGAAGGCGGTACTTTTGGCTGGCTTGAAAAAGTTTAGTGAAAAAAACAATTGAATATCTTACTCAATAATTATTTTCTTTATCTCAGTTCCGTTTTCGCTGGCAACTCTAATAAAATACGAACCACTAGCAATTGTTGAAACATCAATTACCTGTTTGTTTTCGCCTTGAATGATCCCAAGATCTTTTGTTAGAATCACTTTGCCTGAAATGTCAATTAATTCGATCAATGAACGAGAAGAATTTTTTACATTCAGATTTAGCGTAATAGTTTCGCTTCCCGGATTAGGATATACCACAATACTATTAATCATTGCGTTCTGATTTTTTAAACCGGTAACATTTCCTGTAAAAGCTAAATTATCTACCCAAAGATAATCTTGATCTGTAGGATTACTTCCGCTTGCTCTCAATTCAATGATGCAAGAATCAGGCGCGTTACTGCTCCAATAATTAAAATTAATGGTAAAATTTGCCCAACTCATTGCCATGCCTGTTAATCCTTGTGCGGCAATGGCTATCGTGTCTCTTTTGTTTAATAAGGTGTTCCACTTTGTAAGCGTTGCTTTTAAAGAGCCTTGACTATTACCAAATATCATGTGCTGCCACTTGCCTGTAAAACTTGCCGGTTGACCCGTAAACGGAAAACCTGAAATCGGTTTTTTACTAATAGAATCTAATTTACCTGAAACCGCAATGCCATTAACTACAGTCGGTCCAACGGTTGTTGATGTAAGTTTAAGATAAGAACTACCGGGGTTGCCGGGAGTGCCTTTAGTAGCAGTGTAAACACTAAAAGTTTTAGTTGTGTTATTCATGGTTCCCCATTGATTCGGGATTTCGTAAGCGCCAACTGTTGTCCAGTTCTCAAAACTAAAATTAGGGATCTGTGCAAAGGAAGATAATGAAATGAAAACTGTTGTTACGATCGATAAAATGAGTTTTGTCATTATGAAATTATTTTAAAAGTTAGGAATTTAATTTTGTGTAGTAAATGTATCAAAAATAAATGAAAATAGTATTTCTATTTTTTTCTAAATATCTAGTCTTTTATGTTTGTATATTCACTTTCGAAATGGCATTATAATTTTAATTCACTTATAGCTATTCAATAACAATGAAATACATTACTCGAACAGTTTGGATACTATCAATTGTTAGTTTTTTTACTGATACTGCAAGTGAAATGTTGTACCCAATAATGCCTATCTATTTAAAAACGGTTGGGTTTTCGGTTTTATTAATTGGCATATTAGAAGGTTTGGCAGAAGCAACTGCCGGTTTAAGTAAAGGTTATTTTGGAAAGCTATCTGATAATTCGGGTAAACGAGCTCCTTTCGTTCAATTAGGCTATGCGTTAAGTTCACTTTCAAAACCGATGATGGTTATATTTGTTTTTCCTTTATGGATCTTTTTTGCGCGAACTCTCGATCGTTTTGGAAAAGGAATAAGGACTGGCGCAAGAGATGCAATTTTATCTGATGAAGCAACCCCTGAAACAAAAGGGAAGGTATTTGGCTTTCATCGCACTATGGATACATTTGGCGCAGTAATGGGTCCCTCGCTTGCATTGGTTTATCTTTATTTTTACCCTGAAGATTATAAAACATTATTTTATGTGGCGTTTATTCCGGGGTTACTGGCAGTATTAGCTTCCCTTTTTATTAAGGATAAACATAACACAATTATTAAAGAAAAAAAGAAAACCTCATTGCTTTCGTTTTTAAAGTATTGGAAAGAAAGTCCTGAAAGTTATCGAAAATTAGTTATTGGTTTATTGGCATTTACACTGTTTAATAGCTCAGATGTTTTTTTACTTTTAAAAGCAAAGCAGTCCGGATTAAGTGATACGATGGTTATTGGAGCTTATATATTTTATAATTTAATTTACGCACTGTTTTCTTTTCCTCTTGGGAGTATAGCAGATAAGATCGGTTTAAAAAAAATGTATATAGCCGGACTAACTGTTTTTGCCTTAGTGTATTTTGGAATAGGTTTTAGTACTAATACTTATTTTATTATTGCTATGTTCTTTCTTTACGGTTTGTACTCTGCCGCAACCGAAGGGATCTCTAAAGCATGGATAAGTAATATTAGTGATAAAAAAGATACAGCTACAGCTATTGGTACTTATGCGGCTTTTCAAAGTATTTGTACCATGCTGGCAAGTTCATTAGCCGGACTGATCTGGTATCAATTTGGTGCTGAGGTAATTTTTGTTGTTACAGGCGTAGCAACAAGTTTGGTCATTATTTATTTTTTGTCTTCCTTTTCCAAAGTAAAGATCTCTAATTCCTAGTTAGTTTACTAACCATTTCGGATTTCTTCTGTCACTTGCCGCATCTCTTATTTTAAGATGAAAAAAAGCGCTGAGTTTTTCAGCAAGATTAAACACTTCATCTTTTATTTTGGTTTCGTGTACGATCAATCTTCTGTTTTTATTATACACTAAACTTAATTGATATACTGCTTTTTTTCCGTCATCAAAATCTTCCGGCTCGCAGCCTTCACATTTTACGTAAAGTGTTTTAAAAACCAAAATGTAATCAATTTTTGGCATTTGTTTCCAACTACCCGATGTAATACCCAATACACTTTCATAGGCTTTGTAAAGTCCTTTTTCAAGATTCAGTAAAGTCCCCATTTTTCTGAAAAAATTTGAACTTTCTCTTCTGCCAATTATTATTTCTTCTTTCATGATATTAGGTATAAGATTCCTTCTATGAAGGTACGATGTATAAACCTCCATAATAAGTAACATTTGTTACTTAAGTGTTTCAAACGATACATTTCTCATTAAAAAATGACTTTAGTCATGCTAATTTATTTTTACCTAAGCGAAATTTGTATCGTAAACATTTAAACCTAATGTTATGTTGTCAACCGTAATTTTTATTGTAGTCCTTTTGCACTTAGTGGCAGGTTTTGGTTATTTGCTATTTAAATTATCGCCTTCTAAGAAAGAGGTTTTAGTAAACAAGAAAGATAAAATAACTATTTAAAAAATCGCAATGAAAAAATCTTGTAGCGGCAGATGTCCATAAAGTATTTCTGCATCATCGAAAAAATAACTCAAATTAAAAACTTTAAAAAATAAATAAAATGAAATTAGAACAAATTTATACCGGATGTATTGCTCATGCAGCATACTATTTAGAGAACAATGGCGAAGCAGCTATTTTTGATCCATTAAGAGAAGTTCAGCCTTATATTGACAGAGCAAAAAAAGATAATGCAAAAATTAAATACGTATTTGAAACGCATTTTCATGCGGATTTTGTAAGCGGACATCTAGATCTTGTAAAAAATGCAGGAGCAGAAATTGTTTTTGGTCCAACCGCAAAGCCTGGTTATAAGGCAATTACCGCTGAGGATGGTCAAGTTTTTAAAGTTGGAAATTACAGTGTTAAAGTGATCCACACGCCTGGTCACACGATGGAAAGTACAACCTATTTATTAATTGATGAAAATGGTAAAGAGCATGGGATCATTAGCGGCGATACATTATTTATTGGCGATGTTGGTCGTCCTGATCTGGCACAACATGTTATTGCCGATCTTACAGAAGAAAAATTAGCAGGACATCTTTACGATTCGTTACGTAATAAAATTATGCCTTTAAGTGATGATCTTATTGTTTATCCTAATCATGGTGCAGGAAGCGCTTGCGGAAAAAATATGAGTAAAGAAACAACAGATACACTTGGTCATCAAAAACAAGTTAACTATGCGCTAAATCCAAAATTAACTAAAGAGCAGTTTATTAAAGAAATCTTAACCGGCTTAGTACCGCCTCCGGGTTATTTTCCGCAAAATGTTTTATTAAATATTAAGGGATATGAAAGCATCGATAATGTTATGAAACGTGGCACAAAAGCATTAAACGCTATTGAGTTTGAAGCGGCTGCAAATGAAACACAAGCTTTAATAATTGATACCAGAAACCCACAAGAATTTAATAAGGCATTTATACCTAATTCAATAAACATTGGTATTGATGGCAGTTTTGCAACATGGGTTGGCACATTAATACCTAGTGTTAAACAGGAAATTTTAATAGTTGCCGATGCCGGTCGTGAAGATGAGGTGATAACCCGATTAGCACGCGTAGGTTACGACAATGCCTTAGGGTATTTAAAAGGTGGTATTCAAACCTGGATGGATGCAGGTAAAGAAATTGACCAGATCAACTCTGTTACTGCAGATGAATTTGCTGCTTTGAGCGAGAAACAAAAATTAAATATTTTGGATGTAAGAAAAGTAAGCGAATACAATAGCGAACATGTGGTTGATGCTATTAGTGCACCTTTGGATTTTATCAATGATAGTATGACTAAGATCGACAAGAACAAAACTTATTATGTTCATTGTTTATCAGGTTACCGCTCAATGGTTTTTGTTTCCATCTTGCAGGCAAGAGGTTATAGAAACCTCATAAATGTTGCCGGTGGTTTTAATGCTATAAAAGCAACTCAAAAATTTCAGGTTACAGACTATGTATGCCCTTCAACACTACTTTAAGTTTTTTTAATTTCATTAAAAGGCGGCCAAATGGCCGCCTTTTTTGTTATGTAACTTTTGTAACCTTTATATTCGTAACTTGAATGTAAATTTGTTAAAAATTAATACCATGTTTTCAATATTTAAAAATTTATTCAAGTCTACCGCAGTTGACCTTTCACAATTGATCAAAGACGGTGCAGCTATTATTGATGTAAGAAGTAAGGCTGAGTTTGCCACAGGGCATGTAAAAGGCTCTATTAATATTCCTTTAGAACAAATAGCATCTAATGCCGATAAATTAAAAAAGCATACTGCAATTATTGTTTGTTGCCGTAGTGGTAACCGAAGCGGTATGGCACAACGCACATTACAATCTAAAGGCCTTAAAAATGTAACAAACGGCGGAAGCTGGCAAAATGTAAATCAATATATCGTAAAATAATATGGAATCATTAAAAGTTTTAATACCAACCGATTTTTCAGTACAGGCCGAATATGCTTATCTGATGGTTAAAAAGCTGGAAGAAAAAATTCCGGTAGAAATTCATTTCCTACACGTACTTAACGTGCCAGACACAGTAACCATGAACAAGAATGGGGTTATTGAAACCTGTGGCGAAATTAATGTTGATTTTGTGGTTTCGCAAAAAGACATTGCAATAAGAAAATTAAATAACCTTAAGACTTTATATGGTGAAAATATAAAGACACATTTTGAATTAGGAAAGGTTACCACTAAGATCGTTTCTTATTCTGAAGAGAATAAATTTGATCTTGTAGTAATGGGTACAAAAGGTGCTTGGGGTTTAAAGGAAAAACTTTCAGGATCAGAAACACAGATCATTGCTCGTCAATCAAAAATTCCATTGTTGTCTTTAATGTGCGATCGATCAGATCTAATAATTGAAAATATTTTATTAGTACATGATTTCACGAATCCTAAAAATGAAAATCTGGCTTTACTTCAGAAGTTGATCAAAGCCTTCAATACCAAAGTACATTTATTGCAAATTTCATCTCGTAATACCGACGATGGAAATAAAGCGGCATTTGCAGGTATGGATACATTTGCAAGTCTTAACGGAATTAGCAATTTCGAAAAACATATTTTGAGCGACAAGGATATTGAAAACGGAGTAATTCATTTTAATCAAATGCATGAAATGGATATTATTTGTATTGGTACTCACGGTAAAGGTGGTTTGTTCCACACTAGTGCAACCGAAAAATTGATCAATCACTTATTTAAACCAATTATTTCTTATCAATTAAAAAATTAATTATTTATGATCGAATTTATTAGTCAACCCTGGACCTGGTGGGTGTCAGGCATTATAATTGCCAGTACCATGTTTTTGTTATTATATTTCGGACAATCCTTTGGATTCTCTTCTAATTTAAGAACAATATGTTCCGCTGCAGGCGGAGGAAAATTTGTGAAGTTTTTCGATTTTAACTGGCGATCACAATTATGGAATTTAGTTTTCCTTGTTGGTGCAATATTAGGAGGTTTTATTGCGAAACAATTTCTTTCTGATGGCGCACCTGTTGCTATTTCAGAAAACACAATTAGCGATCTGGCTAAATTAGGAATATCAGCACCTACATCCGCACAACCAAATGAATTGTTTAGCATGGAAGCTTTATTTTCACTAAAAGGATTTCTTATTCTTGCACTTGGCGGTTTAATGGTAGGCTTTGGTTCTCGTTATGCCGGTGGCTGCACCTCTGGACATGCAATTAGCGGCTTGTCCGATCTTCAACTGCCTTCGTTAATTGCAGTGATCGGTTTTTTTATTGGTGGTTTATTAATGACGTTTGTTTTATTCCCTTTAATATTTTAAGAAAATGAAATTTATAAAATTTTTAGTACTAGGTACTTTGTTCGGAATTGTAATGGCTAAATCAGAAGCGTTTTCTTGGTTTCGAATTCAGGAAATGTTTCGCTTTCAGGCATTTCATATGTATGGTATAATTGGAACCGCAGTTATACTTGGTGCAATTGGCGTTGCGCTGATCAAAAAATATCAAATCCGTGATATTGCCGGTAACCCGATCAATTTTTTTCCAAAAGAAAAATCTGTGATGCGCTATTTAATTGGCGGTACGATTTTTGGTTTAGGCTGGGCGCTTAGTGGCGCTTGTCCCGGACCAATGGTTGTAAACATTGGTTACGGTTATCTCTCCATGATCGTAGTTTTTGTGTTTGCAATTGTTGGAACGTATTTATACGGAATAATAAAAGATAAACTCCCTCATTAATTATAATAAACAAGGTTATGAGCAACGAAAAAAATACAGATAATCCCTTAGCGCCGGTAGTTATTAAACTGAGCAATATCATTATTGTGTTAGTGGTTCTGCTTATTGCTTTACTTATTCTATTTGCGGTTTTTGTGCCGGCACCTAAGGCAGAAAAGAAAATTGAAATAGAAGCCCCTGTGCCTGATCAATATGGAAATTTTTCAGATGCAGCTAAAGAAAAAGCGAAAGAAATTTCTGTAGCAAGTTTATTCTGGCAAGCCCCCGATGTTAGCACCTTAGAAGCTGATCCAAAAAAGGAAGAAATACTTTATGGAAAAGATCTTATTGCGCACACCGCAGATTATTTTGGACCAAAAGGAAAAGTGTTTCTTGCTTCAACAAATGGAATGAACTGTCAGAATTGTCACTTGGATGCAGGGACAAAAGTATTTGGAAACAATTATTCTGCCGTAGCGTCAACTTATCCAAAATTCAGAGCGCGTTCGGGTGCAATTGAAAATATGTACAAGCGTGTTAATGATTGTTTTGAAAGAAGTTTAAATGGAAAAGGTTTGGATACAAACTCCAAAGAAATGCAAGCAATTGTATCTTATATAAAATGGTTGGGTAAAGATGTTGCAAAAGGAACTAAGCCTGAGGGTTCAGGTTTTAAAGACTTAAAGTTTTTAGATAGAGCATCCGATCCTGAAAAAGGAAAATTGGTTTACACTTCTAAATGTCAAAGTTGTCATCAGGCTAATGGCGAAGGTGTTTTGAACGGAGATAAAACAGCATTTACGTATCCACCTCTTTGGGGTTCGAATAGTTATAACGATGGCGCAGGTTTATACCGCATGTCTAACTTCGCTAAATTTGTAAAATATAACATGCCGTTAGGCGCTTCGCATGATGCAACGCAATTAAGCGATGAGGAAGCCTGGGATGTTGCTGCCTTTGTGAATTCACAACCACGCCCTAAAAAAGACATTAAAAAAGACTGGCCAAAAATAGAAGAAAAACCTTTCGATCATCCGTTTGGCCCATACAAAGACGGATTCAGTGAGAAGCAACATAAATTTGGCCCATTTAAACCAATTAAAGAAAAATTGGATGAAATGAAAAAAGCAAAGAAAAAAGTTTAACCATTAATAATTTAATATGAAAAAAATTACATTTTTACTTTTGTTGTTGTTTATTAATTATTCATCGTTGATGCGTGCGCAAAACAAATCCGAAGTAAAACCTGAGCACAAGATCATTTTTCAATTAACAACCGGTGATACCACAGCGCATAAACAACTGATGAAACAATTTGGCAACATGTTGAGTGTTTCACCAACAACAAAAATTGAAGTGGTTTGTCATGGTGCAGGTTTGGAAATGTTAGTTATTGGTAAAACAATAGTTGAAGATAAGATCAAATTGTTTTCAGAAAAAGGCATAGTGTTTAATGCTTGTGAATTTTCTATTAAAGAACGAAAAGTAGATCGTACTCAAATCATAAAGTCGGCCGGGTTTGTTCCTGCCGGAATAATTGAAATTGTAAGTAAGCAAGAACAAGGCTGGAGTTATATTAAAGCAGGAAACTAATCAACCTTATTTCCCTTCATTAAAAAAAACATGAAAAATTATTTTACGGGAATATTTTTCCTACTAACAACCTATACCTTTTCTCAAGAAAATCAGCTGCATCATGATGGGGTTGATAAGCACCATTTATCTCTAAAACCAAAAGATTCGGTTTGTTTAAAAGATTGTTTTTTAAAAGCTCATTGGGAAGCACATACACGTTCGTTTTTTATGGCTACCATCAATGACGGCGCCTTAAAAGACGATTACGCTTTGGCCTCTGGTGCCGGTATTGGACTACTTACTAAGCCCATTTATGGTTTTCAGGTTGGTGTTAGTGGTTTTTTTATTTATAATATACTCTCCTCAAATATCGACAAACCCGATACACTCACAAACACTTCAAATCGTTACGAACTAGGTTTGTTTGATGTGGAAAATCCGAGTAATCGAAATGATCTTGATCGATTGGAAGAACTCTACTTAAAATACAATCTCTCTAAGAGCGCCATTACTGTTGGTAAAATAAACATCAACACCCCATTCATTAATCCCCAAGATGGACGCATGCGTCCAACAATTGCTGAAGGTGTTTGGTTGAATATCAACGAATCAAAAAAATTTGGTATAAATGGCGGATGGATCTGGGACGTTTCGCCACGATCAACGGCACATTGGTTCACCTTAGCAAACTCCATGGGGATAAATCCTTCAGGGGTTAATACAGATGGAAGTAAATCAGAATATCATGACAATGTATTAAGCGCAGGAATGGCCATTGCAAATGTTTACTTTAAACCAAACGATAAATTAAAGATCAATTTATGGAATGGATTACTGGATAATGTAATGAACACCGGCATGATCGAAATAAATACAAACCAAAAAATAAATGAAACTTCACAAGTATACCAAGGTTTAATCTTTTTGCACCAGAACTCCATAAATCATGGTGGAAATATCGACCAAAAAAAGACCTACTTTAACGAAGGAGTACAATCAAATGTTATAAGTGCTCAATTAGGTATAAAAACCAAACGCAATAATACATCTTTAAACTATACCCACATTACGGGAGATGGCAGATACCTTATGCCGCGCGAGTGGGGCAAAGAACCATTTTATACCTTCTTGCCTCGCGAAAGAAATGAAGGTTTAGGGAATGTGCATGCCATGACGGTAAAGACATCTGCTAATTTATATAACGGACGCTTAAAAACCGGATTAGGATACGGCTATTATTTATTACCCGATGTAAAAAACTATCGATTAAATAAATATGGAATGCCTTCTTATCACCAACTAAACCTTGACGCTTCCTACAACTTTACTAATTTTTTAAAAGGACTTGAGTTGCGCGTGCTAATTGTAGGTAAATTAAACGAAGGCGAAACCTACAATAACTTAAAATATATTTACAACAAGGTTAATTTAATTAACTTTAATTTTATACTCGATTTTAAAATCTAACACCTCAAATAGCGAATAATGGAAAATAAAAAAGATATACTATCAGACAACAGAAGAGATTTCTTAAAGAAGTCTGCTTTGGCAGGAATGGCAGCGGTTTTAACACCTGTAACAAGTCTAGTTGCAAATAATTCATTGTCGGAAGAGGCAAATGATGCGATCAGTCAATCAGGTAAAAACAAAAGTCAAAAAGTTACATTTTTGATCACTACCGATATTCATTCGCAGTTAAATTCGCATGACGAATTTTTTTGGGAAAACAATACAGCGGTTTATAAAAAACGCGGAGGTATGGCAGTTTTAAAAACCATGATAGAATCTTTTCGTAAACAAAACCCAGCAAATACAATTTTGTATGATGGCGGTGATTTTTTTCATGGCCATGCAGTTGCGTCTCTTACAGAGGGAGAGGCACTTATTCCTATTTTTAATAATTTAAATTACGACCTCATGTTGCCCGGAAACTGGGAAGTGGTTTATAAGAAGAAAAAAATGTTGTATGATCTTGGACATGTGAATGCTGCAAAAATTTGCGCTAACATGTGGCATAAAACAACTGATGCTGATAATGGGGAATTAGTTTATCCTCCTTATTGGATAAAATATATTGGCGGCGTAAAAATTGGTGTTATCGGTTATACCGATCATTTGATCCCAAAACGTCAATCACCGGCATACAGCGAGGGTTTGCGATTTGATCATGCTGACGTGAATATCGCTAAATATGTAAAGTTATTAAGAGAAACTGAAGGTTGTGCTGTTGTTATTGTGGCAACGCATATGGGCTTGGCGCAACAAGTGGGCTTGGCTAATAATCCTGCCTCAGAAGGTGTTGATATTATTATGGGAGCAGATACGCATGAGCGTGTGCGCGTTCCTATTCAAGGAAAATATACTAAGGTTATTGAGTGCGGAGCCTTTGGTTCTTTTTTAGGAAAATTAGATCTGACAATTGAAAATGGTAAATTAATAAATACAGAATATCAGTTATTGGATGTTGACCCCGCAAAATATCCTGCTGATAAAGAAATGCAAGGCTTAGTGGAAAAAGCATATGAGCCATTTAAAAAAGAATTACAAGTTGTTATTGGTACCAGTAAAACTCCTTTAGTGCGTTATTTTGTTATGGAAACGCCAATGGATAATTTAATTACCGATGCAGTTAAATGGAAATTTAAACCGGATATTGCCTTGTCTAATGGCTTTAGATTTTGTCAGCCTTTGGCCGTAGATCCAAAAACAGGCCTGGCAACAATCACTAAAGAATTTTTATGGAACATGTTACCTGTTAACAGTGAAGCTAAAACAGGAATTGTTACCGGGAAACAAATTTGGGATTGGTTAGAAAAAGAATTACAAAATGCATTTGCCAAAGATCCTTCTAAACGTTTTGGAGGTTGGTTTGTTCGCTATAATGGCATGGAGGTTAATTTTACCATTGGTAACGAATTTGGAAAACGTGTGAATTCGGTTAAGGTTGGGGGTGCTCCAATTGACCTCGCAAAAGAATATAGTATTGTGGCTTGTGAACGTGAAGGCGATCCGGATGATACCTTGTGCAGAATAGAACATGTTAAAAATCCAAAAAAATCACCTTTTTTAATGCACGATGTGATCACTGATTACTTGAAAGAGCATTCACCGGTTGCTCCGATCATTGAAGGCAGAGCTGTTGCGACAGACGAACCAAAAACGTTACTTACTCAGCTTAAAGGAACATCCTATGAGTTTAAATAGTTTATTGCGGTTTTATTTTTAATTTTACTTTATGGTAAGCATTAAAGAAAAGCTGAAACACATTCTCGAAGAAAAATTGATAGATGAAATAGTTTCTATCGGAAACGTAATGAGCTTTAAAGAAGGGGATGTGATAATGGAATATGGCAAAAAAATAAAATTTATGCCATTGATCTTAAGCGGAACAATAAGAGTAATGAGAAGAGATGAAGAGGATCGCGAAATTCTTTTATATTATTTAAGTTCAAACGAAAGTTGCGCAATGGCGTATACTTGTTGCATGGAGGCTCGCAAAAGCGAAATAAAAGCAATTGCAGAAGACACGGTTGAACTGATCGGCATTCCGCACGAAAAGTTAGATGAGTGGCTCGTAAAATATCCAAGCTGGAAAAGTTATATTTTTAATAGTTTTACCCAAAGGTTTAATGAGCTATTGAAGTCCTTAGAGAGTATAGCGTTTCATAAGTTGGATGAGCGTTTAATAAAATACCTTAAAAACAAAACCAAGGTTACTGGCAAGTCGTCTATTCTTTTATCGCATAATCAAATTGCAGAGGAGATGGGAACAAGCAGGGTAGTAATTTCGCGACTATTAAAGCAGCTTGAAAATGATAAAAAATTAGTTCTTTATCGAAACGAAATTAAATTATTAAGCTCTTTTTAAAAGTTATAAATAGTTAACTTCTGTTTTTTTTTTGCTTGCCATAAGATTAAAAATTACCTTGCAAGTATGAATAAACCCCATTTCCATAAATTAAAAATTATAGATCTCGGTATTGGCACCTATCACGAAAGTAATATCTTTCTCAGAGCAGATAGTCACGTTGTTACTTCTGAGGGGTTTGCTGCTCTAACACGGGTTGTAGTTCATAAGAACGGAAATAAAATAGTGGCCACATTAAATATCATTCATTCCGATTTACTTAAAGATGGTGAAACCAGTTTGTCGCAAGAGGCTATGGAACGATTGGGAGTTAATCATGGCGACACGGTTACCATTTCTCATCTTCAACCAATTGAATCGTTGAAGTATGTGCGGGCAAAAATGTATAAACAAGAGTTGAATGATCACGCTTTTAAAGCAATTATTAATGATGTTGTTGCCGGCTATTATTCTAATATAGAAATTGCAGCATTGGTTTCTTGCTGTGCGGGAAACAACTTATCGGTAAATGAAATCATTGGCTTAACAAAGGCTATGATAGGAGCCGGAAGTAAAATGAGCTGGAATAAAAAAATGATCCTTGATAAACATTGTGTTGGTGGTTTACCCGGAAACAGAACTACACCTATTGTTGTAAGTATTATTGCCGCTGCCGGATTAACAATTCCTAAAACATCATCACGAGCTATTACATCACCGGCAGGAACTGCGGATACAATGGAAACGATGACCAATGTTAATTTGACCATTGAGCAAATAAAACAAGTAATAGAAAAAGAAGGCGGTTGCATCGTGTGGGGTGGTGCGGTAAAATTAAGTCCTGCTGATGATCTATTGATTGCGGTTGAAAAATCTTTGGATATTGACAGCGAAGGACAAATGGTGGCTTCTGTACTTTCTAAAAAAGCTGCTGCAGGCTCTACTCACGTTTTAATAGACATTCCTGTTGGTCCAACTGCTAAGGTTCGTTCGCAAGAAGAAGCATTAAGACTTCAATATTATTTTAATGCCGTTAGCCAGGCAATTGGTATACAAACAGAAGTTATTATTACCGATGGGACACAACCGGTTGGAAGAGGCATTGGCCCTTCGTTAGAGGCGATGGATGTTTTAGCTGTTTTAAAAAATGCTATTGATGCGCCTGCTGATCTAAAAGAACGTGCCATTTCACTTTCTGCCGCGTTATTAAAAATGTCGGGAAATTATGCCGATGGAACAGAAACTTTAATTGCAAGATCTACTCTTGAAAGCGGAGAGGCTTATAAAAAATTTATTGCTATTTGTAATGCGCAAGGCGGTTTTAAAGAGCCGAAATATGCTACATACAATCATGAGGTGTTTTCTGAAAAAGAAGGAATTGTAAAATCAATTGATAATCGCAAATTAGCTCGCATTGCAAAATTAGCGGGTGCTCCAATTTCTCCATCTGCCGGTGTTTTATTTTTGGCGCCAATAGGTAAACAAATAAAAAAAGGCGATCTGCTTTTCAAGATCTATTCTGAATCTTTTGGTGAATTAGAATACGCAAAGGAATATTTAAACTGTCTTAAAGAATTAATTGTAGTAGGATGATGAAGCCAATTGTTTTTTCAATGCCCGGAAATGAATTACTTTCTGAATCGATCCTAATTGGATTAGAGGGAGAGCGCGGCAATTTTACAGAACGACAATTTCCGGATGGCGAGACCTATATTAGAATTTTAAGTAACGTGGAGGAGAAAGAGGTTATTGTTGTTTGCACACTTCACGAACCAAACCCTAAACTATTACCACTATTTTTTATTTGCAAATTATTAAAAGACTTAAAGGCAAGATCGATCTGTTTAGTAGTTCCTTATTTATCATACATGCGCCAGGATAAACAATTTAATTCAGGAGAGGCAATTACTTCAGATTATTTCGCACAACTAATCTCATCATTCGCTGATCGTCTTATAACTATCGATCCGCATTTACATCGCAGAAGTTCGATGAATGAAATTTACTCCATACCATGCAATGTTTTACATTCCGCAAAATTAATTTCGAGTTGGATTAAAAACAACATTCAAAAACCATTATTAATTGGTCCGGATAGTGAAAGTGAACAATGGGTTTCGGAAGTAGCTAAAGATGCCGGTGCGCCATACATTGTTTTAGAAAAGTTGAGGAGAGGAGATAATGAGGTAGAGGTTTCTATTCCGCAAACAGAAAAATATAAAGATCATACGCCTGTGCTAGTTGATGATATTATTTCTACAGCACGCACAATGATCGAAACTTTAGAGCATCTTAAACACGCAAAAATGAAACCTGCAATTTGTATAGGTGTGCATGCGGTTTTTGCCAACCTTGCCTATGATGAACTAATTAAAGCGGGCGCAAAAGAGGTTGTTACCTGTAATACGATCCCTCACAACAGTAATAAAATAGATGTCTCAAAAATACTTATTGATAGCTACAAAAATCAATAATATTTGTTTTTAGATATTGCTCAATTCTAAACCTTCTTCATTCTGTTTTTTTAGTGACCAACTGTCTGTATAAGTAGTTTCCAACCAAGTTCTGCCTGATTTACGAAATATTTGTGCTGATAGTTTGAATTTTTCATCAAATTGTTTTTCCAATTCTGAAACAAGTGTATTTTCACTAAACATAATAGCGCTGTCTTTTTCAGATGCGCTTATAACAAAGTCATCGGTAATAATATCTTTTTTTAAAGATCCCTGATCAATTTTATGTTTTTTCTTAAAAAACTCTATCTTAAGGAACGGGAATTGTTCACTAAACTTCTTTTTAATTTCAGATACCTGAACGGGCTTATCTACTTTAATAATTGTCATTTCTATGCTTTTATCTTTACACAAAGTTGATTTTTTTTTAATTCCTTAAAAATGATAACTATCATATGCGTAACTGATTTTTGTCAACTAATTTTTAGGCTTTTTGCTCTACGTTTGCTTAAACATTAAAATTAAAACCATGGAATCATCCGTTGACTTAAAGTCTAGCCAAAAGGCATTTTATTCGAAAAGCACTGTAAATTCTAGAGCAGATTTAGGTGCTTATGCGAAATTTATTGAAAAATTAAATTTTAGTTATTTTGGTATTATCAGTATGACCATCTTAATTGGAAGTATTGTTGGCGGTATCGCTGCAAGCGTTATTTTAACAAACGATGCTCCTATTTGGCAATTAGGTGTGTGTGCAGCAGTTTCAATGGCAAATAATACTGCCGGAATTGGTCAGGCACCTACAAAATGGGTGGTTAATTTATTTATCTTGAGTTTAGTGGTAAATACTTTATTATTATTAGCCAACTTATAATCCGTAATTTTTGAAAAAAAGCCACTTCGTTTACGGAGTGGCTTTTTTTGTTTAATAGTATTTCCTTATATGAATTAAGTGGTTAAGGTTAATTATCAACCGTGAACCATTCGGCATAAGAAGTTGGAGTTTCTTCGAGTTTAATACTATTTATTTCAATACCTTCCCCAAATTTGGATCTTATTCTATTTAAAAAATCAACTAGTAGGTTTTCGCAACTGGGTTGATAGGGTACAAAGTTTATTTTTTCAAAATTTTCTCGTAATTCATTTAAATTGCCATGAGGGGAGTTTGAATTTAAAACTAAAGAATGGTCAAACACCTGAATGATGTTATCAACGATAATTTTTTTAAAATCAGTAAAATCAATCACCATTCCGTTCTTGGGATGATCATTATTTTGGAGAACCTTTCCTTTTAATGTAACACTTAGGATATACGTATGACCATGAATGTTTTTACAAGGGCCGTCATAACCATAAAGGGCGTGCGCCATGTCAAACGTAAATTTTTTTGTAACGCGAATTGTTTGATCCATTGAGAATTTTTTGAAACAATAAAGAATTAAGCTCTGCCCAATTCTTTAAGTCTATGAATATGCGATAATAATGCGCTTCTAAAGCTTGGCTTTAAATTGTAGGGTATGCCAAATTCTTTTGCGGTTTTTTCTACGATGGGTGCGATCTTTGTATAATGAATATGGCAAATATTCGGAAACAAGTGATGCTCGATCTGAAAATTTAAGCCGCCAACGTACCAATTTAAAAAATGGTTATTTCTGGCAAAATCTGAAGTGGTTTTAAGTTGATGAACATGCCAATCAGAATCTAACTCTGTTTCCGCAAAAGGTTGTTCAGCTCCTTCTACAACATGCGCCATCTGAAAAATAAAACTTAATATAATACTTGCTACCCAATGCATAATAACAAAGCCCACAATTATTTGGTACCATTTAAAATCTGTAACTAACATCGGTAATCCAAGAATAACAACAAGATAAATTAATTTCCGGAAAAACATTTTTATAAATTCAGCGGTCATTTCTTTATTTTGCGATTTTACTAAACCTGCTTTGTTGTATGTAATCAAACGCATAAAATCATTTAACAACATTGTTAAGGTCATTAAGCCATAAAATATAAATGCATAAATAAATTGAAAACGGTGATACTTTTTAAGTGGTGATCTTTCAGCTAAACGAATAGGCCCTTTCTCGCTAATATCCTCATCTAAGCCGGAAATATTGGTGTAGGTATGGTGTAATACGTTATGTTGAATTTTCCAATTTAAAACATTGCTTCCCAATAAGTACAAACTTCCTGCAAGTAAATTATTTACCCAATGTTTTTTTGAATAGGCTCCGTGGCAGGCATCGTGCATAACACCCATTCCAACTCCTGCAACTCCTATACCCATTAAAACCACTAATAAAAATGCAATGAGTGTAGACGTTGGTATAGTTAAGATTAGAACATATGGTACAATGTACATACTGATCAAAACGATCGTTTTTAAAACCATTGCAAAATTCGCTTTTGTAGATATATTATTTTCCTTAAAATAATCATTTACATTTTTTCTTAAGGCGTTAACAAATTGTTTATCGGATTTGTTGGTACTCGTAAATTTTATTGTGTGCATGCGGTAGATATTAATTGATTTTTTTATTAAGGCGAAAGTCTTTCGATCTTCCAATCCTGATTTGCTGTTAGGGAGAATTGCAGTCTGTCGTGTAATCTACTTTCTCTGCCTTGCCAGAACTCTATTTTATTAGGTACTAAAAGATACCCGCCCCAGTGTGCAGGTTTTGGAACAGCTTTATTTTCGTGCAACTGGGTTAATTCATAAAACCTATCTTCTAAAACTTTTCTATTTAGTATAACAATACTTTGTTCGGATGCTAATGCTGCTAGTTGCGATTCTCTTGGTCGACTTTTAAAATACTCAGCAGATTCCGCTTCGGGTAAAAATTGCACTGTGCCTTCAATTCTGACTTGTCTTTGCAATTCTTTCCATAAAAATAACATCGAAACATTTTTATTTTGTTCCATGTCTTTTCCCTTATTGCTTGCGTAATTTGAGAAAAAAGTAAAACCTCCATGGCTCACATCCCTTAATAATAAAACCCTCGATGATGGCATGTTGTTTTTATTTACTGTTGATAAGATGAACGAATTAGCCATTTCATCGCCATTCTCAAAAGCTTCGTGCAACCAAACACTGAATTGTTTTAATGGATTTGGATCTACATTTTCTTCTAATAACTGGTGTTTAGAATAATCGTGTCTAATCGTTTTAAGTTTCTGTATTAACTCTGGTTTCATTTGAAATTATTTATTACTAGCGCTAAAATAAATCGCTCAAAGAAACTAAAGAATGCCCGAAACACACATGACAATTGTCAGAAAAGGAGATTATAAAGGGAGAATTTTTATAATATTAACAGGACAGTTTTTGGCTGCGATCAAATTGTCCTCATATTCATGGTCGTTTACAACAACCGAATAAAACCCGCGTTTTTCAATGCCGCCAACTAAAGTACATTTGCCGTCTTTTGTTGAAATTCGCCAACGATAATCAGCAGCCTCTACGCATGCATTGCAACCAATGCATTTGGCTCGTTGTTGAATGATGCGAAACATTAATTTTCAGAAACTAATTTATATAATTTATCAGAAGGTCGAATTTTTTCATCACTGATAATAGTAAAGACATTGCCTTTAACAACCTTATCAGTTGGTTTACCATCTACCCTTAGTTCATTAATTTTCATTTCAATATATCCTGTAGTTGGACCGGTTATCATAATTTCATCGCCTACAGATAAACTATGTGATTCGCATTGAAATTCTCCCACCTTAGCCTGCTCAAAATACTTTAAACCTTTTGCTAAGTATATTTTTTTCTTTGAAGATTTAGATCCATTTTCATCGCACCATTCTCCCATTTTTCTACCAAGATAGTAGCCGTCCCAAAATCCTCTGTTAAACACTGTAGCTAATTGTGTTTTCCATTCATCTGTTTTTTCTTTTGTATAGGTTCCGCTTAAATAAGCATCAATCGCTTCGTTATAACATTTTGTAACGGTGTGCACATAGTCTACCGAACGTCCGCGACCTTCGATTTTAAGGACGCTAACGCCGGCATCAAGTATCTTATTAATAAAATCAATGGTACAGAGATCTTTCGCCGACATAATAAATTCATTGTCGACTTCAAATTCAATCCCATCTTCTTTGTCAGTAACCACATAACTTCTTCTGCAATTTTGAATGCAAGCGCCTCTGTTTGCTGAGGCAAAATGAGAATGCAAACTCAAATAACATTTTCCTGAAACCGCCATGCATAGAGCGCCATGAGCAAATATTTCCAACTCAATTAATTTTCCTGAGGGGCCGGTTATATTTCTTCGTTTAATTTCGCGACTAATGTCTGCCACTTGCATTAAACTTAATTCGCGAGCTAAAACTACAACATCTGCAAAGTTTGCGTAAAATTCAACGGTATCTATATTCGAAACATTGGCTTGTGTTGAAATATGGATCTCCATTCCGATTTTTTTCGCGTAATTCATTACAGCGTGGTCTGATGCAATGATCGCAGAAACACCATTTTCTTTTGCAGCACTCACAATACTCTTCATTAAACTAATATCGTGATCATATAAAATAGTATTTAGAGTTAAGTATGTTTTTACATTATTCTCTTTTCCTATTTCAGCAATTTTTTTTAGATCTTCAAGTGTAAAATTATTACTTGAACGGGCGCGCATATTTAATTGCTCCACCCCAAAATAAACTGAGTTGCACCCGGCATTAATTGCCGCCATTAAAGCTTCGTAAGAGCCCGCGGGCGACATTAATTCTATTGAACGTTTCATTAATTTAAAGCTTACACGTTATTTCCCCAATTCTCTAACTCTTCTTTACTCCACAATTCAGGAAAGAAAATACGGCGTTGGTATTTTGGATGCATATATTTTCTCCAATCACTTCCTCCAGTTGCTTCTGCGTTTCCTAAATATTTACCCGCAGCGTGGTAATGAGCCATTACCCAACTCACATTTACCGTGTAATCATAATGACGCATGGCTTTAACAAGCGCAGGATCCTGCTTAACAGCTTCCGGCAATTGTTTAAATTTGGTCCATAAGTTAGTGGTATTATATCCTTCCATTTTAATTAAAAATTCTGCTTTGTAACGTTTTTCAAAATTTCTAATTAATGTATTTTTTTTGCCGGTGGCATGATCCTTGCCTGCCGCTTGCCAATATAAATGTTCGTAGGCATGCTCGTAAGGTGTATTTCTATCAATGGTTGCTCTAAATCTGTAATCAATTAAATTAATTAATTCTGTTGAAGCAAATTCGATTAAACGGTATTGCGCACTTTGAAATCCACTGGCAGGAGTTAATGTATTTCTAAATTTCATGTATTGTTCTTTTTCCATGCCCTCTCCCATAATATTGAACGAAGAAGATAACATATCAAAATAACGACTAATACGCATTAACTTTTGAGTAAAGAAAGCAGCAGATACTTCGGCGTTATTACTTACCTGATTAATTTCCCACAAGATCATTTTAAATAATAACTCATTAATTTGGTGATACATGATAAACACCATTTCATCTGGTTGATTGGTGCGCTGTATCTGGAGTCCTAATAATGCGTCGGGTAAAATATAATCCCAATATGTAATTGGGTTTGCCCAAACTAATCCTTCTAAATGAACATCCGGGTTTTGATCAATTGCAATATATTTTTCATTAATTCTACCAACTATTTCTTCTTGAATATCTTTCATGTTTTAGTTTTTAATTACTTTTTTTCTTTGAAAAAGTTATGAATAATTTCATCAATAATTTCGTTATTGGTCTCGTTGTTAATATTATTTTTCTTTATAATACCTTGGATCAACTCATCTTGTTCTTTGCCTTGTTTTAAAGCAACCTGATATTCGATATCACTAAAAGAAACCATAGAATACATTGGGAAATATGTACCTGGATAGAGTTCAGCTATTCGTCTTTCTACTTTTTGTTGTAACTGGAAGGCTGGATCAGCAACCTTATCGCGCATAACAATATAATTTAAAAGTGATAGATCCTGAACAGCGTCGCCATTAGGCTTTCTTAATAGTTCATATTCTTTAAATACTTTTTCCCAATCTTCATTATGTTTTTTCATTAATGAATACATAACAGAACAATCTTCAAAGCCGGCATTCATTCCTTGCCCAAAAAATGGAACCGTAGCATGAGCGGCATCTCCCATTAAAGCAGTTTTACCGTGCGTCCAAGGAAAGCATCTTATGATTGCTAATGACGACAAAGGATGATCTTCCCATGCATCTGCAATGTTAGGCATCATTTCAAAAAAGTTCGGAAATACTTCTTTAAAGAATTTCTCCACTTTATCTTTAGACGTTAAATTATTAAAGCAATATTCATGTCCTTCGTGCGGCATAAATAAGGTACAGGTAAATGAACCATCAAAATTTGGAAGGGCAATGAGCATGAACCTTCCGCGAGGCCAAATATGTAAAGTGTTTTTATCTAGCTTATAACTTCCATCGGGGTTAGCAGGTAATAAAATTTCGCGGTAACCATCTTCGATATAATTTTGACTATAATTAAAACGATCTAATTTCTGCATTGCGTTATAACGTATCGCAGAGAATGCACCGTCGGTTCCAAAAACAACATCAGATCTTATTTCAGAAATTTTTCCGGTTTGAGTATTTTTTAAATGAACAATGCCGTTTTTTAGATCGGCGCCAATACATTCCTCATTAAAACTTATTTCTGCATTTCCTTTTTGTTCGGCGATGTCCATTAATTTGCAATTTATTTCTCCTCGCGAAACTGAAAAAATCGCTTGGTTGTTTATGCCGTAAGGTTGGTAAGTTTTATTACCGCTTAGATCGTGCATGGTGCGACCATACATTGGTATAGCTATCTTTCTGATCTCATTTCCGATCTCCATTTCATCCAAAGCCTTCCATCCTCTATAGGATGTTGCTAAGTTGATAGATTTACCTGCAGAGATCTTTTCTTTGCGCATATCAGAACGTCTTTCAACTATTCTTACTTTGTATCCCGCTTTAGAAAGATATATCGCCCAAAGGGAGCCTACTAAGCCCGATCCTATTATTGTTGCTTGTTTCATTAAAATTAGTTTGTTTAATTTATTTGATTAACGCTTCTTTTAATTTAGGAATTTCCATTACTGTACCACATTTTTTGCATGTACGTAAATTAATATCGTCGTAATAAGATTGTAAAAGTTTTGGCAATTGTTCTACGATATCTCCTAAATGAAATTTGGCTTTGTATAATTCGCTATCGCACTTTTCGCAATACCAGGTACAGGCATCTAATTCTTTTGACGTTCGTTGACGCTCAATAACTAAGCCAACTGTGTTTGGAAAACGCTGTGGCGAGTGCTCTACACGGGGTGGTAATAAAAAAATATCACCTTCTTTAATATCAATGATTCTTGTTTTTCCATTTTCTCTTATAGGCAATTGCATATCACCTTCTATTTGATAGAAAAATTCTTCGCCTTCGTTATAATGAAATTCTTTTCTGGCATTTGGTCCGCCAACTACCATTACAATAAATTCAGTGTCTTTGTAAACAACCTGATTGCCAACCGGGGGTTTTAATAAATGACGATTATCGTCGATCCATTTTTTAAAATTGAATGGAGGTATCATGTGTGATATAGGATTTAAGATTTTTGATATATAATTTATAGTTGAAGTCTTCTAAGTTTTTTTAATTGAATTATTTGATTTGGTAGTTTTTACAGTCGCCACAAAGATTGAAACCAATTCATTTGCCTCTTTAATTAAAGTGGTGGCAATTTTAGAATCAATCAAACCTGTTTCATTCATTACTTCTAACCAATACATTGTTTCATCCGCTTCTTCAATAACAATTTCTAATTTGTAAATAAAATCAGCCTTAGATTTAGCTCTTTGCGTAGCTCTATAATTTGCACCAACAGAACCTGAAGATCGAATAATTTGTTTAGCTAATTCAAACCCAGCGGCGTTCCTTGGCAAAGTTGCACAAACTTTAATAACATCAATATTAAATTGTTTTGTTCTTTTTTGTAAATCAATTTTATTCATATTATTTTTTATTATAAAAATAAACGGTTGAACAGTTTATCACAAATCACAAATCAGAAATCAAAATTCAAAAATATTAAAGGGTTCCTCTCCTTGCTTGTTCGGCTTCTATAGATTCAAATAGCGCTTGAAAATTACCTTTACCAAATGACTTAGCGCCTTTACGTTGAATGATCTCGAAAAATAAAGTTGGTCTGTCTTCTACAGGTTTAGTAAAGATCTGAAGCAGATAACCATCTTCATCTCTGTCTACCATAATACCCCATTTCTTCAATTCCTCAAGGTCTTCTTCAATGATACCAACACGGTTTTTTACCGTATCGTAATAGGTTCCGGGAACATATAAAAAATCAACACCACGTTTACGCATTTCTGATATTGTAAAAATGATATCGTCTGTTGCAACAGCTATGTGTTGGCAACCCGAGCCGTGATAAAAATCTAAATATTCTTCAACCTGTGATTTCTTTTTACCATGTGCCGGTTCGTTAATTGGAAATTTAATTCGTCCATTACCGTTGGTCATTACTTTACTCATTAAAGCGGTGTACTCTGTTGAAATATCTTTATCATCAAAGGTCACTAAATTTGCAAAGCCCATCACATCGGCATAAAAGCCGGCCCATTTATTCATGGCACCCATTTCAACATTACCAACCATGTGATCGATGTATTTTAAACCTGTTGGCGTAGGGTGGTATTCAGTTTCCCATTTTACATAACCAGGCATGAAAACACCTTTGTAGTTTTTACGTTCTACAAAAACGTGAACGGTTTCGCCATAAGTATGAATTCCTGATTGTACAACTTCACCAAATTCATCTTTTGTTACAGTCGGCATCATATACGGCACAGCGCCGCGCTTAGTAGTTTCTTCAAAAGCTTTACGCGCATCCTCCACCCACAAGGCAATTACTTTTACACCATCGCCATGTTTGCGTATGTGATGAGAGATTATACTTTCCGGATCAAACGGACTAGTTAAGATCAAACGAATTTTATCTTGTACTAATACATAAGAAACTCTATCTCTAACACCTGTTTCTAAGCCGGCATACGCTAACTCTTGAAAGCCAAATGCAGTTTTATAAAAATGTGCCGCTTGTTTTGCGTTACCTACATATAACTCAACATAATCTGTTCCGTTAATTGGCAAAAAATCTTGTGCTTTTTCAAATACTTTTTCGCCGCTGTAATCAAAGTTTTTTACTTTTGTTAGATCTGCTACTGACATAATTTCTAAGATTTAAAATTTATATTTTTTTATTTAGCTAATTCAGGTTTACTCATCCACGATTTGTAATAATCTTTCACTTCATATTTTAAAGCCTCTTTCGATATTTTTAAAGGATTAAATGGGTCGATCATAACTGCTAATTCTTTTGTTTCTTTTTTTCCAATACTTCTTTCAATTGCTCCAGGGTGTGGCCCGTGCGGAACGCCGGCAGGATGTAAGGTAAACTGACCTGCTTTGATATTATTGCGGCTCATAAAATCTCCGTCAACATAATATAAAATTTCTTCAGCATCAATATTACTATGGTGATAAGGAGCAGGAATTGCGTCCGGATGGTAATCGTATAAACGAGGAACAAATGAACAGATCACAAAATTTCTACCTTCAAATTGCTGATGAATTGGCGGTGGCATATGAATGCGACCGGTAATTGGTTCAAAATTAAAAATCGAGAATGCATATGGGTAAACATAGCCATCCCAACCTACCAGATCAAAAGGATGAGTATCGTAAGTATACGGATACATCATGCCGCGTTTTTTGATCATGATCTTAAAATCACCACGCTCATCATGTGTTTCAAAATTATAAGGTAACTTAAAATCACGCTCGCAAAAAGGAGAATGCTCTAACAATTGTCCGAATTCGTTACGATATCTTTTTGGCGTGCGAATAGGACTATGCGATTCTACAAATAATATTTTGTTATCCTTTGTGTCAAATTCTAATTTATAAACTACACCTCTTGGAATAATAACATAATCGCCATACTCAAAATCTACTGTGCCATACATTGTTTTACAACGACCGCTTCCCTTGTGAATAAAAAGCATTTCATCTGAATCGGCATTCTTAAAAAAGTAATCTTCCATTGAAGAAGTTGGACAAGCCATTCCAATTTGCATATCATCATTAAAAAAGAAAACCTTTCTGCTTTCTAAATAATCATCGGTAGGCTCAACATCATAACCCATAAAACTTAAGGCTTTTAAGTTCTCATCAATACCAACTTCAGGCCTGGCTAAATGTGCCTTGCCAATTTCTTTAACCATTGTTGGAGGGTTTAAATGATACACTAACGAAGAAGTGCTTGAAAAGCCTTCGGTACCAAATAACTCTTCATGATATAATTCGCCATTTGGTTGACGAAATACGATATGGCGTTTATGTGGGATTTTTCCGTGTTTTTGATAAATAGACATATACTTAGGTTTAGTTGAACAAAGAAGAGTAAATCTTTATAGAAAAGGGATGATAATCTTCAGTTAGGCGTATGATTAATATCAGTTATTTGCCATTTATTGGAGCTATATTTGTGTTATAAATATTTAAAACATGAAAACAGAAGAAAAAATTTACGATCAACACGCTGAACATACTAATTGGTTGAGCAAAATGAAGTTTTACACGGATGAAATTTCAGTAATTAAAAACCGTTTAGGAGAGATTGCTTCAAAAAACACTGATAAGGAAGTTTTAGCTCATGTAGAACATTTTCAAAACCAAATGATCATACAAAAAAATAATATTGACGAGATATCTCACGCTATTAAAATGGATGAAGAAGCTTTGCAAAATGAAATAAAGAGTAATCCTACTGCTGTTGATCACAGAAAAGTGGCCTACCATGCTAAGGAAAAAGAAGCTGTTGACTCGTTCGAAAAGAATTTTAACGAAATACGTACTGAGTTTAAAACATTTGCCGCTAAGTGGATGTAAACAACAATTAATAAAAATAAAAAAGGGGCTTAATTTTAAGCCCCTTTTTTATTTGATATCCAACCCATTGTTTTTAGGTTATCATTCTTTAGGTTATTGTAGAATAAATAAACGATAAAACACTTATGATCAATAAGGGTTTAAATTATATGTTTAACATTATAATTATTGAAACTGTTTGAATAACCTTACCAATTCTGAAGTAGGCACAACACCTGATTGTTGCCAAACCGGTTTTCCGTTTTTAAACAAAATTAAAGTAGGAACGCTTCTTATTTGATAAGCAGCTGAAGCTTAATGATCATAATCAAAGTACGCGTTTGGTTTGAAGAGCGATATTTGAAGTGGACTTTAAAAACATAAGAGTTTTAGATATAGGATGCGATCCTGGAATTCTTGCTATTTTGACTAAGCAACTGGGGGGAGCTGATATTCTTGCAATTGACATAGACGAATGAAGTTCAGAAAACAGTATTGAAAATTGTAAGGCAAGTAATAGTGGTGGCATTGAGGTAAAAAAAAGGGGTATTGAATTATTGGAGAATGAAAAACCCTCTGATTTTATTCTTGCGACCGTAAATAGAGATATTTTAGAGAAAAAATTACCAATATATTCTCAAAAGTTAATTAAGGCGGGTGTATTATTTTTAATATGATTCTTTACTTTGGATATTGATGAGTTAAAAACTGTGGTAGAAAACCTGAAACTAAAATTTATTTCATCAAAGAATGAAAACGATAACGAATTTGGCCATGGTTTTTAATGGGCAACGCTATTATTTGAAAAAAATAAATATTGAAAAGAGCTTTTTAATGCATTAATGTATGACTTACCAACTCCTAAACTTCTATTTGACTATTTGAATTAAAAAATCAAAATTTAATTTTACCAACGCCTACGCAAGAACATATTTTTGAGCAATAAGAATAATTCGGATAATAGTACATTTGGGTAACATTTGTATAGTTGATGTTCTGTAAAGAAAAATCATGATAAAATGCCTCACCAAATGTTTTTGTTATTATATTCGATTGAGGATATCTAATTGTATAAGCAAGTCCAAATTCTGCTTTTAAAAAGGCATGAATTTTCGCCTCATAAATATATTTTCTTTTGGTTAAGCAAATAGTATTTGAGTTTAAAGTATAAAAAAATTATTTTTTGCTGAATTAGAGTAGCTGTGTTTAAAAAAATTTCCGAATAAGAATACCTTGTAAATGAATCATGTTCAGAATAATACATAAATCCCGAATTATAGTTGAAATTGAATTCCTAATAAAAAGTCCCTACTAATACTTGATTCAACAGCGGCTTTATCAGAGCTGCGTCTTTCATTACTTAATTCAAGGCTTTAATTTTAAATTCTTGGCTGTAAGTGCTTCTTTCTTCTCTCATCTTTTAAAGTTAGATCTTAAAGGATTAACTTTTTTGCCTATTCAAATGTACTAATTCCAT
>JALHPG010000007.1 GCA_022842625.1 Bacteroidia bacterium
TACATTTAAATGATGAAATATTTTTTAACTATTCTTTTTGTTGTTACTATAAACTTATTTTTTTCGCAAAATAATTTACGAGTTTTTTCCGGACATGGAGAACTATTTACAGTAACAGCTTTTGATTCTATTCAAAATCAAGTTGCACAAACTAACGTTCTTATTCAATCAATATATGAAGACACCTTACATATAAAAATTGAATTTGAGGATAAAACAAAATTTGAATCCGGAGTCTACCTATTTGAAAAAGGTAGGCCGGCAAAAAATAAAGAATTTAATTATAGAATAAGTCGTGAAAACGGAAAACTAAAATTAAGTTATGCCGGTTACTTTGAAATTAAAAAATTGCCGGATCCGTTGGTGCCCGAAAAACCAATTGTAGATACTACAACTAAATATAAAAACAAACGATTAGGTCATTTTTGTGAATTAAAAGACGATAGGCCTATTTATTTTAATAATATCCCAAAAGACGGAAATTGTATTGCCGGAATGCCTGCTGAATACCTTAATTACACCAATTTGTTAATGGTAAAAGTACAAGTTGATGATGATAAATATTTAATTGCAGAAAACATTTGCAGAAATAATTGTTTAACGGTTGAACAGTTAAATTTTATTTTAAAATACATCGATTTTGAAATTGAAAAACTAAAAATAATTAAGATCGCCTTCTTTAACTTATCAGACAGAATAAATAAAAAGGAGCTCGAAAAAGCTTTTCGTTTTGAATCTTCGATCAATGAATTAAATGCCTTTTTCATAACGGCGGTTGACCCTAAAACGCAATCAAAAATAATTTGCAAAACACCATCCACAGTTGAAGAAATTAAAGCGTTTGAAGGAAAATTAAGTATCTATTCGAATGATACCCAACGCATTGATGCCTTTAAAAAATTGTATTCTGAATTTTGTTATTCGAAAGACCAAGTTTTAATAATTCTAAAACTATTTATACACGATCGCGAAAAACTTGATGCAGCTAAAATGCTGTATTATAAATGTGTAGAAAAAGAGAAGTTTTTGGATATTTCGGAGATATTTTCCTATAACGAAACCATAAGTGCTCTTAAAGATTTTATAGAGAAGCAAAAAGACTAGAAATTAGTCGTTTTTCTCTTTTAACCCACCTTTTTACTCGGCGAATTACTTGGCAATATGACCCCCTTTTTTTATATTTACGATATTGAAGCCAATTCTAGAAATAAAGGAAATAAGTAAAAAGTTCCAAATTCAAAGTAATACTAAGCCCTATTTGAGTTTAAGGGAAAATTTATTTTCCTTTTTAAAACCCTCTTCAAAAACCGAAGAATTTTGGGCACTTAAAGATGTAAGTTTTAATGTAGAGCAAGGTGATACTTTGGGTATTATAGGTAAAAACGGTGCAGGAAAATCAACTCTCTTAAAAATTCTTTCAAAAATAACACCACCCACTTCAGGTAAAATTATTAGTCGTGGAAGGATAGCAAGTTTATTAGAAGTAGGAACCGGTTTTCACCCGGAGCTAAGTGGTCGCGAAAACATTTTTATGAATGGCTCTATTTTAGGCATGCGAAAAGCAGAAATAGTAAAAAACTTCGATGCTATTGTAGATTTTTCCGGCGTTGAAAAATTCATAGATACCCCTTTAAAACATTACAGTAGTGGCATGCAACTACGTTTAGCTTTTGCTGTTGCGGCGTTTCTGGAAAATGAAATTTTAATTATTGACGAAGTACTCGCCGTTGGCGACGCTGAGTTTCAAAAAAAATGCATGGGTAAAATGGGTGAGGTTAGCAAGAGCGGAAGAACTATTATTTTAGTTTCACATAGCATGAATGCAATTCAATCACTCGCCAATAAAGGATTATTCATAAAAGATGGTACTACCATAGGAACAACCAATGTTAACACTGCAGTAAAACAATATTTATTTGGAAACGAAATCGAAAGCGCCGGTTATGAAAAGTTTAACCTTAAAGACCCTAATAAAAAAGCGTATTTAATTGAAGCTAAAATATTAAATTCAAAACTAAGCGTATCAAATGCAATTGAAACTTGCGAAGAATTTTATATTGAAATTAATTGGAATAACGTTGCAGGAAATAACATAACCGTAAGTTTTGAAATCGCAAACCAAAATGGCATCCAAGTTATGTGGGTAGCAAATGTTAATGACGATTTAACCGGTGAAAAAACAAAAGAAAAAGGCATTTATTCCTCAAGGGCTAAAATCCCTGCCAATTTGATAAATGCCGGTGAGTATTTTTTTAGAATATTGTTGTATGATGGCTTAAATCAACAAGTTTATGATATGCAAATAAATATTCTAAATATTAGTATCATTGATCCTATGACTAGTAAGTGTATTGCGCGAGGAAATTTTACATCAACGTTTGAAAATTACGTCCTTTTGCCTGCTCTAGAATGGAATACCATTAAGAAAAACACCATTGAATAACAAATGGCAATCTACAGATCAGAGAAACAAATTTCAAAAACATTGGTAAAAAATAATTTACCGTGTAATATCGTAGATGAAGAATTGTACTTATTTGAAAAGGACCTAACAAAAGAATTGCCCGATGTATTTATACATTTTGCTAACAACATAAAGGTTACGCCGCACGGGGTAATTTTTAATAAACTTCATATTTATGATCAATTTTTAATATGGCCCGCCCACAAAAAAGAATTTGGTCTATTTTATTTACTTCGAAACTATTTTTCCAGAAAAGAATTGATCTTAGATAAGAACAAGAAATATCTTATTTGTTTTGATTATTGGTCCATGGGTTATTTTCATTGGATGTGTGATTTTTTGCCAAAATTATTGGTGGCAGAAAAATATTTGGTTCAATATACTTTAGTTTTACCCGACAACCATAAATACACTTATATTGTTGATAGCTTGAAAATATTTAACAATATAAACTTGGTACGTTTTTCAGATAAGCAATACATATCTTGCTCAGAAGCAATCATTGCAGATAAAGTAAGTTGCTCAGGCGACAATAATCCTTTTATCATGCTAAACATTCGGGATAAATTTTTGAAATATTATAAGCCGTTAACCGACCCTGATTTATTTGCTCCTAACTTGTATGTTAGCCGTTCTAAAGCTAAAGGCAGGTTTATTATAAATGAAAAAGAAGTAATTGAAACCTTAGAGCAATTAGGATTTAAAACTATATTTTTTGAGGATTATAGTTTAGCGGATCAAATTAAATTAACTTACAACTGTAAGAATTTAATTGGCCTTCATGGGGCCAACTTAACAAATTTAATGTTTATGAACCCAAATTCAAACATCTTAGAATTAAGAAATGAAGGCGACACCAAAAATAATTATTACTATTCTTTGGCATCTACCTTTAATTTAAATTACTTCTACTTACAATGCCAATCTAAAGAACCTGATAATAAACAAACTTTTAATGTTTTTGTAAATATACCTGAACTAAAAAAGATCATTTTAAAAATGCAAGTAAAATAATATGATGAAAAACTTAATTAAAAAAATAATCCCCTCATCCATCATTGAGTATAGAAGAAATTGGATAAAAGAGCAAGAATATAAAGCTTGGCTTAAATCCGGATGCCCTGCCCCCGCCCATGCTATAGCAAAACAGAAAGAACTACTTAAATATAAAAAAAAATTTAACATTAATGTTTTAATAGAAACAGGCACCTGTTATGGCGGAACGATAGATGCACTTAAATCAGATTTTAAAACATTAATATCAATTGAAATTAGCAATGAATTGTTTAATCTTGCAAAAATAAAATTTGCTAATTTTAATAATATAAAATTATACGAAGGAGATAGCGGAGTAATGTTGCCAATAATTTTAAAAGACATGCAGGAGAAATGTTTGTTTTGGTTGGATGGACACTATTCAGGTGATAATACAGGAAAAGGTGATTTAAATACACCAATATATAAAGAATTAGAAGCCATATATAAAAATGGAATGCACCACGTCATTTTGATTGATGATGCCAGACTGTTTATCGGTAAAGATGATTACCCTACATTAGACGAACTTAGATCTTTTGTTCTTACTAAAAATCCTAATGCGAGTATTGAAGTTGAAATAGATATAATTAGAATTGTAAATTAATTCTCTTTGTAAATTATGAGCATTAAACAAAAAATAAAAAAAATTCCGGGTGCCATTTATATTTATGAATGTGGGTTAAGTATTAAATCATTTTTTTATTCTTTTATTACTGTTTTCTCTTTTTTTAGTCAATACTTTAAGTTCAAGAAACTAATAGTGACGGAAAGATTTAAAATTAAGTGGAGTTATAAAAGCGCCATTACATTTGAAAAAACAGTAATGACTGAATTTGACAGACATTATATTTACCATACCGCATGGGCAGCAAGATGTTTAGCAGAAACAAAACCAATTAAACACATAGATATTTCTTCTTCGTTATACCTATCTGGAATATGTTCTGCATTTATTAATATTGAATTTTACGATTTTAGACCAGCAGATCTACAATTAAGTAATTTAAAGTGCGAATCAGCAAACTTAACTAACTTACATTTTGCAGCTAATTCAATTAACTCCTTATCCTGCATGCACACTGTTGAGCATATCGGACTTGGAAGATATGGTGATACATTAGATGTTGATGGAGATTTAAAGGCAATATCAGAATTAATACGAGTTTTAGCTCCGGGTGGAAATTTGTTTTTTGTTGTGCCTGTGGGCGAACCAACTATACAATTTAATGCCCATAGGATATATTCTAGAGATCAGATCTTAACCTATTTTAAAGAATTGAAATTAGAAAGATTCACACTTATTGGAGAACAATTTTCTCAAGGTGGCCTAATTGATAACCCATCAAAAGAACTATTAGATTCACAAAAATACGGTTGCGGCTGCTTTTGGTTTAAAAAAATATAATGATTGAATCTTCATTAAATAATAGTTTTTGTGTGCTCGTAATGTCTTGCGATAAATATCAGGATCTATGGGATCATTTTTTTTATTTTTTTGACAAATATTGGAAAGATTGTCCTTTCCCTATTTACTTATCCACCAATTCAAAATCATATACACATAAAAATATAAAAGTAATTAATTCTAATTGCTTTAGCACATGGTCAGAAGAAACTGCTATTGTTATAAATAAGTTGCCGCATGACAATATTATTTATTTGCAGGATGATTATTTTATCCTTAAAAAAGTAGATACTACTGCTTTAATAAACTTATGTTCAAAATTTATTCAACATAAGGCAGATTACCTGAGGCTATTCCCGATCATAGGACCCGACTTGGCGTTTAAAAACGAAAGTGATATTGGATTAATATCAAAAAACGCCAGCTATAGAACCTCTTTGCAAGCAGCAATTTGGAAAAAAGATTCACTAACAAAATTACTTGTACCAAATGAAAATCAATGGGAATTTGAAAGCAATTCTCCTTTAAGATCTGACGCGATGCTTTTTTTAAGCATCAAACAACACAATAAAGGACGGTTTAAAGATCATACCTATCCAATTACTTATTACTATCTAACTGCGGTTTTAAGGGGTAAATGGCGAAGAGGAATATTAAATATTTGCAAAAAAGAAGGCGTTAAACTTGACTTTAATTATCGCAAGCCAGAGGCATTTAAACAATATATTTATCAATCGTTTTATGATATAAGCCCAACTGTTATTAAAAAAATTCTTGATTTTATAAGATCAAAGCTGGTAAAAAACTAAAGTATTAAAATTTATTTATGTAAATTTCACTAATCTAATTAAAATGCTAAAAAGTATAATTTATCTCCTTCTAAAAAATAAATTTGGAAAAAAAAGATATCACCGCTTTTTTTTAATAATGAAGAATTTGGGGATACAAGGCTTAAATTATAAATCTACAGATATTGAAACTAGTGGCGAGCTGTATTTCATTACCACACTAGTTAAATTTTATTCCTCAAACAAAAAAGTTATAATTTTTGATGTAGGTGCCAATATTGGTAATTACGCCAAAGCACTTATTCAATCCTTTAAGGATAATTATCATGTATACTCGTTTGAACCATTTTCAACTCCCTTTAAAAATTTGGCATTAATTAAAAACGAGCACCTTACGCTTGTCAACAAAGGCCTTAGTGATAAAAAAGAAGAATTATTAATTCACACAAGTGATGAATATAGTGAAATAGGAGGTGTTTACGATCGCACGTATGCATTTAGCGACATTCCACATGATAAAACAGAAAAATGTCAATTTATAACCATTGATGAATTTTGTTTTGAAAATTCTTTGGAAAAAATTAATTTTTTAAAAATTGATGTTGAAGGGCACGAATTGGCTGTTTTAAAAGGCGCTAAAAAAACTCTGGAAAATGGGAATATCGATTTTATTCAGTTCGAATTTGGGGCGGGAAATATTTTTTCCAGAACTTCCTTAATGGATTTTCACACATTTTTAAATGAAAAATATAAAATGTATCGGCTATTGAAGGATGGTATTATTGAAATAGAAAAATATAGTACAGATTACGAAATGTATATTTTGACAAATTTTATTTGTATTAAAAGAGAGCTTGTTAATGATTATATTTTGGCTAACGGTTGAGGTTTTGTAGCATGGAATATAAATGTTAACTATCATTATAACACACTTCTAAAACTCAAATTTGCAAAAACAAATTTTTTAAATGAAAAACATATCCATCTACAATACATTTATTCATCCTACTGCTTTTCAGAAAGTAAATGAAGTTTTGCATTCTACATTTTTAAGTGAGGGAAAAAAAGTACAAGAATTTGAGAGCCAATTATCCTCCTATTTAGGAATTATAAACCCTTTAGCGGTAAATTCAGGAACAACTGCTCTTCATCTAGCCCTTGATATTGCAGGAATAAACGAGGGAGATGAGGTGATACTCCCTTCGCAAACATTTGTAGCTACAGGATTAGTTATTCTTCAGCAAAAAGCAACTCCAGTATTTGCAGATATTAATTACGATGATGGAAATATTTCTGTTGAATCGATTAAACAAAAAATAACTGCTAAAACCAAAGCCATAATTTGTGTTCATTGGGGCGGGTATCCATGCGATATGGATGAAATATTAGCTATCGCTAAAGAATTTAATCTAATTGTGATAGAGGATGCTGCGCATGCTTTAGGTGCCGTTTACAAAAACAATTGCATTGGCAGTTTAAGCGACTATACGTGTTTTTCTTTTCAAGCTATTAAACATATAACAACCGGTGATGGGGGAGCAATAGCTTTCAAAGACAAAAGTAAACATAATGAAGGTTATGCTAAAAGATGGTTTGGGATAAATAGAGACACCGCAACACAAACCGAATTAGGAGAAAGGAATTATAATATAGAAACCTTAGGTTATAAATATCATTTGAATGATTATTCAGCATCCTTGGGAATAGCAAATTTGTTGGAATTTAAAGAAAGGTTATCTCATAGAGAACAAATTGTCAACCTATACAATAAAGGGCTTGAAAATACTAACGGAATAAAATTATTTAATTATAAGACCGACAGACAAAGTGCCAATTGGTTGTATGGTTTTCATGTAGAAAACAGATTAAATTTTATAAAAAAACTGAAATCACAAAATATAACGGCCTCTGTAATTCATCAGCGCATCGATAGAAATAAAGTATTTGGAGGTATTACACCTCATTTAATAAATCAAGAGAAATTTGATCTATCTCAAATCCATATTCCGATCCATGATAATATTACTATTGACGATGCAAATTATATTATCGAAACAATAAAAACCGGTTGGTGATGAATAAATCTTTTGAAAAACCGAATTTTATTAACTTAGATAGTTTGCGCTTTTTTGCCTTTTTAGCAGTTTTCTTTTCACATTGTATTTCATATTTTTCCTATTCCTTTCCTAATAAATACTTAGAATTACTTCATAAACACTTTTTTATTAATGGCAATTTAGGAGTAAATTTTTTCTTTGTGCTCAGTGGCTTTTTAATTTCATGGCTATTATTTATTGAAAAAGAAAAAACAGGAACACTAGACATTAAGGCGTTTTACATGAGGCGCATTTTAAGAATTTGGCCTGTTTATTTTGTTGTAGTATTAATTGGTTTTTTAGCTGCTGCATTTTTAAATTTTTCGAGTTTCTCGCAATCCTTTTTTCACCTAACTTCAGGCATAGACCAAATATTTTATTATTTATTTTTTTTAGGAAACTTTGATCTCATTGTGAACGGTCCTACCAACTTCATTTTATCAGTTTTGTGGTCAGTATCCATCGAGGAACAATTTTACTTGGTTTGGCCAATATTTTTCTATTTCTTATCGCAAAAAAACCTAAGAAATCTTTGCCTATTTTTAATTTTCGCTTCGTTTATTTTCCGTTACTTTAATTCAGACGTAAAGTCTTATCTATCCAGTTTTTCGGTAATGTCAGACCTGGCAATTGGCAGTTTAATTGCTTATTTATGTTTATATAACCAACAATTTATTAGTTGGATCTCAAACATTTCTAAAAATAAAATTATTTTTTTCTATTCTGTTCTAATTCTGTTTATTCCTCTCCATGGCTTTTCACATGTATTTGGCAACCTTTTCTTTTCATTCTATTATCCTTTTGAAGCCATCATGTTCTCATTTTTATTTGCATTTGTAATTGTTGAGCAAAATTTTAGTAAAAATTCATTTTGCAAATTTGGCAACTTTCTGCTGTTGAGCAAATATGGCAAAATTTCTTATGGGCTTTACTCTTATCACATGTTACTGTTTCCTATAGCCTTTTACTTTACCGAAGGTGCAGTTTTCACAAACAACCTATTCGGACAGTACATCTTAAGAATACTGATTTCATTATCATTTACAATGCTTATAAGCAAATTGTCGTATTTGTATTTTGAATCCTATTTTTTAAAATTTAAATCAAAATTTTCAAAAAATTAACCCATAATACTAAGATAAATTGTAAAAAATCTTTATATTGTAAGCTAATATTAGATTTTAATAAATGGCAATATTGTTATTAGGTTCTACTGGATTTGTCGGTCAAAATATTGCTAAAATATTTGACCAAAACGATGTCGCAATTTTTAAATCATCAAAATCATTAGGACTAGATCTATTATCAACCGAAAATTTACAGGATTTTTTTTCAAAAAATAAATTTGAATATATCATCAATTGTGCCGCCCATGTAGGTAGTTTAAACTATGTTTCGGATCATGCTGCGGATGTAATAAAAGATAATTCTAGAATGTTATTGAATTTATACGAGGCAGTTTCATCCTTGCAAAAAAAACCAATTATCATTAATCCAATTGCCAATTGTTCATATCCTTCTACTTCAAATATATTTACAGAAGAAGAACTTTGGAATGGCCCTTTACACCGGTCGGTTTTGGCTTATGGCTCTACAAGACGTTTATTGCTAAATATTGCCGATAGTTTTTCATGGCAGCACCACATTAAATCCATTAATCTATTGGTTCCAAATATGTATGGGCCTTTTGATTCTACAGATCCAAACAAGGCTCACGCATTAAATGCTTTGATCTCGAAATTTGTGAAAGCCGAAAATGAAAATAAAAATGAGATTGAGATTTGGGGAACAGGTGTTGCAATAAGAGAATGGTTGTACGCAGAAGACTTTGCAAAAATAGTTTTGGATATAATTACCAATTCAAAAACAATTGGTTTTGCCGAGCCAATAAACATTGCGCAAAATTTTGGATTAAGTGTTATAGAACTCGTAGAGGTAATAAATCAAAAATATAACAACAAATTTAAAATCGTTTGGGATAATGGCATGCCTGATGGCGCAGCAAAAAAAGTAATGGACGATAGAAAATTTTCAAAAGTTTTTCCAAATTTTTCATTTCAAGATTTTGATTCAGGAATATTAAATACTATTAATTATTACAAATCTGTATACCCGTATTAATGAACGAAAAAGATCAAAAAAACTTTATTTCAATCGGAGAAGATGTTTTTATTTCTCCTACAGCAGTTTTTACCCGACCTCACTTGGTTTCAATTGGTAAACATGTTGCTATCGATCATGGGGTATATATTACTACGCAGGCAGAAATCGGAGATTACATCCATTTGTCACCCTACATTACCATAATTGGAGGAGCAAAAAGTAAAGTTATTATTGAGAATTTTGCAACTATAGCAGCCGGCACAAGAATAATTGCAGGAAGCGATGCCTTTTTAGGTGAAGGTTTTACAAGCGTTACCGTGCCGGAAAAATATAGAGATACCGTTAACTTTTCTATAATTAAGATCGAAAAATTTGTTGGAGTAGGAACCAATGTAGTTATAATGCCGGGTGTTACATTGGCTGAAGGTTGTGTAATTGGAGCTAATTCATTAGTTACAAAAGATACTGAGCCTTGGACAATTTATATGGGAAGTCCGGCTAAGCCTATTAAAAAAAGACGAAAAGACAAAATGTTACTTTATGCCAAGGAATTAGGATACTAATACATGGAATTCGCACTTTCATATATAATGACCACCTATAATAAGTTAACGTATTTAAAAGTTACGCTACCCTTATTAATAGCAGCTTGTAAAAACGATGAAGAAATAGTAATTGTTGACGGCGGAAGCTCTGATGGTACTGTAGAATATTTAAAAGAATTGTACGGCCAAAAAAAAATCCATCAATTTATATCCGAAAAAGATTTTGGTGAGGCTCATGGCACCAACAAGGCAATTTTAATGGCAAAAGGCGAACTCTTAAAAATAATCACAGATGATGATATTTTCGATTTTAGGGTTATTGAATTTTGCAAAAACCACTTATTAAAAAATAAAGAAATAGACATTTGCGGTTCAGATGGCATTAGTTGTAGTTCATTAAATAAAACCAATGATCTTAAACCAACAATTTACCGTGATGGATTTTTAGAATGGAAAGTAAATAAAAAACCATTTCTATTTTGCGGGTTAAGTTATATGATCAGAAAATCTTCGATCTCAAAACTAGGCCTTTTAAGTACACAGTTTAAAATAATTGATATTGAATATTCGGTAAGAGTTTCTTCGTTAAATGCCAATATTGTTTTTTGTAACGCCTACAGTTTTTCGAACATAGTAGGCCCTGATAGTAATTCTAACAAATTTTTTAACGCCATTAAACAGGAAAAGAAAAGTTTAATGTATTTGTATAAGAATATTTCAAATCTAAACTACTCCATAGAACTTAAACATATAATTAAAACTAATTTAGAAAATTTAATTGGCAAAAATAAAACTAAGCCTATTCAAAACACCATTAGTTATATTGAATTAGTAAAAGAAAGCTCTTTGGCTCTAACAAAAATTAATAGTAAAATAGAATTTTCTTTTTTATAGATCATAGAGCATGAGGATTTTATTCTATACACCTTTTAACTTAAGATCAAGAGACACCGAATCCTTAATGGAAGCTTTTATTAAGCAAAAACATGAAGTCTTTTTATTAACTCAAACAGAAAAAGGTGTCTATCATGAGAAATGCACTTCCTTAGGGGTTAAATCGCATGCCTATTCTGTAGATAAAAAGTTTAAGTTTTTATTTGTACTAAAACATTTAATTTATTTAATAAAATTTTCCCGAAACAACAAAATAGAAATTATCTATGCTCATTTAGAAAACGCAAGCATGATAGCTGTTTTAGCGCAATACTTTATAAAAGCCAGGGTTATTAGCTGCAGGCATGTAACAGAGGAGCCTCATTTACTTAAATCAAATAACTATTTATCACAAATAAAATTGGTAAATAAATTAAGTAAAATGATCATTGTTGTATCGCAGCAATGTAAAGACTTTATGATAAATATTGAACATGTTAATCCTTCAAAAATAAAAGTGATTAATCTTGCCTATAATTTTTCACTATACGAACCAATCAATCCTGAAAAGGTAAACTTTATCAATATAAATAATAATGGTAGTGTTTTAAAATTTATAATGGCCTCGCGTTTTATTGGAAATAAAAAACCTTTTGTTGCGCTAGAATTAATAAAAAAACTTAAAGAGGAGGGGTTATCGGTAAAAATGATCCTATTAGGCGCCGGACCATTAGAGAAAGAAATTAAAAATTGGATCTCATTAAACCATTTAGAAAATGAGATCTCACTGCCTGGTTATGTAGATAATGTTCTAGATTATTTTGCTGCATCTGATATAATGCTTATTCCTTCGGTCACAGAATCAAGTTCTGTAGTGTTAAAAGAAGCCGGCCTCGCTAAGATCACTGCAATAACTTGTAAAAAAGTAGGGGACGCAGAATCATATTTAAATAATGAAAATGTTTTTTTTGTTGAGAAAGATAATTTTATTGAAGAGGCTAAAAAAATTGCGCTAGAATGTGTCTCTAAACCTGATAAGCTAAAGGCAATGGGCGAAAACCTAAATAAAAAAATTTTAGAAAGGTTTAGTATAGAAAATAATATAGCTCATTACAACGATATAAATTCTCACAAAAAGAATACTATTGAAATTTCACCTAGAATTGCGTTTGTTTCATCTCACATCCATACTTCTTTGCAATTTGAATGGTATGAAGAAGAATTAAATAAACAAAATATTTATAACATTCATATCATCATTAATACACTAGAAAATGAGGTGCCGTTATTGCACACAGAATTGTTAAAGCTGGGAATAAAAAGTTATTTATTAAATTATAAGAACCGTTTATCATTAATAAAACTATTTTTTGCAATTAGAAAAATCCTAAAAGAAAACCAAATAAACGTTGTACACACAACTTTGCCATACGGTAATTTAATTGGCCAACTTGCCGCATTATCCCTAGGTATAAAAGCTCGATTAACAACCTGCGAAAATGCAAGTTGGGCGTTTGATTACAATTCACATAAACAAAAAATAATTGATAAGTTTACATTTTGGTCATCAAAAAAAGTAGTTTCTGTAGCAGATACCGCAAATGACTTTTTATTAAATACTTGGAAAATCAATCCATCTGACTTAGTACAGATCAACCACTCTTTAAAATTCATAGAGTATGAATCGGTTACTACTGAACGCATAAACAAAATTAAAAGCGACCTTAATATTAAACCCGAAGATTTTACTATAGGTATGATCGCGCGTACAGAGTTCTGGAAAGGACATCAGTATGCAGTAGAGGCCATGGCGGAGGTAGTTAAATTATACCCAACTATTAAATTATTAATTTGCGGTTCAGTAGGGTTTGATCACCAAAAATTATTAGATCTTATTTCGAAATATAAATTAGAAAACAATGTAAAATTTATAGGTTTTGTTAACGACACAATTGCATTCTTAAAAACCATTAAAATTCAAATTCATATCCCAATCAACAAGTATGTTGAAAATTGCGGGATCTCTATTATTGAAGGTATGGCGGCAAAAACCCCTCAATTATTAACACTTTCAGGATATTCATTTCAATCTGCCAAACATTTAAAAAACGCTTATGTTGTAGATTACTGTAATTCAAAAGAGGTTGAAAAAGGAATAATTTATTTGTATAAAAACTATGATAAGGCCTTACTTCTCGGAGAGCAAGCCTATAAGGATGCGTTGGAGCAGTATACTACTAAGGTTAAGTTTAATAAGCATATGAATGTTTACAACGAAATACTAAATAATTAATTTAATTATGCTAAAAAATATAATATACTCAATAATTGACTTTGTAATACTGGGCAAAGGTTTGCCATGTCGTGTTAATGGGTTTACAGTAAAATTTCCTGCAAAATGGTTTAGATATTTTGAAAATGATTACGAAAAAGAAAATATTTTATTTTTAAAAGAAAATTGTAAACCAAACATGGTAGTGTTTGATATTGGGGCTCATTTAGGCTTAATGTCCATAATCTGCTCTCAACTTCTCCAAAAAAAAGGCAAAGTATATTCATTTGAACCTACCCCAAAAACATTTGAAATTTTAAAACAAGTTATAAAAATAAATAACGCATCAGAAGTAGTTATCCCTATCAACAAAGCAGTTGCAAAAGAAAACAAAATAATTGATTTTTATTTATCAGAAAATGAAGGCAGTAATTCAAATAGTCTGGTTTCTAAGAATCATCGAGATCGCAAGCCTATTAAGATAGATGTAACCTCGGTGGATGTTTTTGTTAGAGAAAATAATATAATACAAATTGATTTAATAAAAATAGATGCAGAGGGAAGTGAATACGATGTATTACAAGGTGCTAAAGATAGTATCGTAAGATTTAAACCAAAAATAATACTGGCACTACACCCTCCTTTAATAAAAAATAATGGTCATAATATTGAAGATATTTACGAATTTTTAATTAAACACCAGTATGTCATTAAACTTAATGGTAGTATCATCGAAAAAAATGAGTTTTGCACCAAAGAGGATTTTTTTGATGTACACCTAACAACAATTGTTTAGATGTCTGTATTTTTTTCCATAGTCATACCAACTTTTAATCGTGCTAATTTTATAGAGAATACTATTGAATCAATTCTACAGCAAGAGTATGATAACTATGAATTACTTGTTGTTGATGATGGAAGTACGGATAATACAAAAGAAATTGTAAATACGATAATTGAAAAGAATCCTGAAAAAAAGATAAGGTATATTCTTCAAAAAAACAGCGAAAGAGGCGCCGCCAGAAATAACGGCTTAAAAGCTTCAACAGGAGACTATTTAATATATATGGATTCTGATGACACTTTATACAAAAATCACCTTTCTGTTGCAAATGAATTTATCCGTGACCATAGATCTCCTGAAGTTTTTCATTTACGATATGATCTAAAGGACCAAGAATTAAAAAAATACGGAGAAGGCCCGATTTATAAAACAACGGCCAATAAAGACCTGATATTTGGAAATTTTTTAAGTTGTAATGGTGTTGTTATCAGGAAAGATATTGCCTTAGAAAATCAGTTTGAAGAAAACAGAGCGATGGCCACAGTCGAAGATTGGCATTTATGGCTGAGATTGGCAGTAAAGTACCCAATTCATTATTGTAATATTATCACATCGAGTATAATTAATCACGAAAAAAGAAGTGTTGTTGTAACCAATAAAGATAAATTGACATTGACCTTTGAAACATTTATGGAATCAATTTTGTCGAACAACTCTATAGTTTCTTATTACAAAAATCAAATTTCTAAGTTTAAATCGAGTTGTTTTTCATATGTTTCATTGCACTTGGCATTAATTGGTACTGAAAAAAAATTAGCGCGCAGGTATCTTTTAAAAAGCATTGCAGCGTCGCCATCTTCGATATTCACAAAACGTTTTTTTGCAATTTTAAAAAGGATCATTTGAAAAAAGAAACACATATCCTTGTTATTACATATTGGAAGTTTGATGACGCGTTAATTCAAACCTATACTTTACCGTACTTAAAAATCATTGAATCCATTATTGGTGCAGATTCTAAAATACATTTATTGACACTAGACCCTGAGCCAAGACAATCTAAACAAATAACTCCAGCAATCTATAACATTAGTAAACAATATTTTCCATTTGGGCTAAAATCGTTAGTTGAATGGTTTAGGAACTTTATTTTTCTATACAATTTTATTAAAAAAGAAAAAATTCAATATGTGCATTGTTGGTGCACTCCAGCGGGTGTTGCAGGCTACATTTTGTGTAAACTAACAGGTTTAAAATTAGTATTAGACAGCTTTGAGCCACACGCAGAAGCAATGGTGGAAAATAATACTTGGAAAAAAAACAGTATTAGGTTCAAACTTTTAATGCGTTATGAAAAATTACAGTTAAAATTAGCGTCACACGTTATTTGTGCAGCCGAAGGTATGATCGCTTATTCACAAAAAAAATATAACATTATAAAAGAAAATTATTTTATAAAACCTGCATGTGTAGATTTTTCAAAGTTTATAGCTGGCAAAAAAGACCTTAAATTTGTAACTGGAATAAATGAAGAGGATATCGTTTGTGTTTACGCCGGAAAATTTAGTGGCATCTATTTAGAAAAAGAGGTTTTTGATTTTTTTGCTATTGCCCACTCACATTGGGGAAATAAATTTAAGGTTGTGCTACTAACAAACGAGTTGGAGGAAAAAATACATCAATATTGCAAGAACTCCAATTTAGATCCGACTATTATCACAGTAAAATTTGTACCCCATTCTGAGGTTCCAAAATACTTGGCTTTAGGTGACTTTGGAATTTGCCCGGTAAAACCGGTACCAACAAAACAGTTTTGCACACCAATAAAAAATGGTGAATATTGGGCGATGGGTCTACCGGTTGTTATTACAAAAAACATTTCAGAAGATTCTGATATTATTAAATCGAATGATATAGGCTACGTGTTAAGTGAGCTTACAAATGAAGAGTACTTGAATGCGGTTTTAAAAATTGAAAGCTTATTGCTTACAAAAGAAAAATTAAAATTAAAAATAATTGAAGTAGCTAAAAAACATCGCTCATTCACAATAGCAGAGAAGATTTACACAACTATCTACGGGTAAACTTAACTTTATTTAGATCAAATAAAATAAAAAGAGAGATTAAATAAAAAGGCATACAGGGTATTTTTAACCGAACTAATGCGCCATAATTTGAAGTAGTTAAGCCAACAGAAAAAGCAAAAAAGATGGCAAACAAAAAAGAAAAAATCAATAAAGGATTGCTAAATAATGATTTTAGGAGCGTGGTTATTCTTACTTTAATTACAATATAAATTGTAAACAACAACATAAATAAATTTTCTAAACCCGAAAGAACCATAACAGGGTTTCGGGCATCCCAAATAAAAGGCCTAAACAATGCCATATTTAAAGCAGCAGGAATTTTTGATGAAATTCCGGCAAGGGTTGGCTCGTAGGCACCAATATCATAACTATTAGTGCCATATTGTCCTCTTACCAGATCTTGTTGTGTTTTAACGGCTTTAATTAAAATATTATCCAAACTATATTCACCAAGATATTTTCCTAAAACACTATAAGCTCCCGCTAAAATTAATAGTATAAATAGCATTACAAAGGGAATAGCTAAAGTTCTAACCAAGCTATTTTTAATCCGCTCTACTCTGGTAAAATTTAACCAAATAATTGTGCCCGGTAACAATGCAAACAAAATATAAGGCTTGATCAATAAAATAATTAAACTGGCTACCACTAATAATAATAAATATTTTATTTTTCTTTCCTTTAGAATAAAAAATTTAAATATTCCATAGGTAAAAAACCCAATGCAACTTAAAGAGTAAGTGTCTTTTAAAATACTTGAGCCCCAAAAAAACACTGAAGGCATGAAAAATATGGCAATAGCAAATTGTTTCTTTAAATGCGGAAAGTAAAAAATAAATAATTCATATAACTTCCATAAACCTATAAAGCTAATACTTGCAAGAATAAGAGTAGTTGGAACAAATGCCCCGAATCCTAAAATACATAAAGGAACGGTTAATACCACAGTAAATAATGCATACATATCTGTGCCACTAAAATACAGGCCGCCGTGTTCTATGTACTCATTTGATAAATTACTAATATTGTTATTATAAAAATTCATCATTTCAAAAAATAATTCAAACTTTCCTGAAAATAGAACAGAGACAAAAGTATTGGCCGATAAAAAATAATTACTCACATCGCCACCTTCGGTATAATAAAAACTATAAATTAAGCAAACACCAATCCCTCCAATAAGCTTGCAAACTAAAGCTGGTATAAAATAATCGTAATAGCTTTTCTTGTAGAGGTATTTATTCTTATTTTTAAAATGGTATGCAACATACAAAATTATAGCAATATAAAATGGCGCTAATAATAAATCAAATATATCAATCCAATAAGCTTCGATAATATAAATTTATAAAAATCTGAGTTAAATTCGCCGTTTAAAAAAATATTTATTAGAAAGGTATAATTAAGCTTTAGTAACTTCCGGTTTTTTGGTCAAAAAAAGATAGATCTTATAAATTACAGAAGTTATTCTTTTATTGTTTGGGTAGTCCTTATAGGTTTTTGTTGGTGAACTCATTATACTTGAAAATTCTAAAGTTGATATTCCCAATTTTTTACAAACATACTCAATTTCACCGTCAAGCTTGCTTTCATTATAATACTGATGCTTTAAGGTTTTTAAAGCATCTTCACGCGTAATTTCACCATTGCAAATTGACGTAGATAAAAACACCTTACGGTAATCAATGTTAAATTTTACAGGTAAAATATAAGTTTGCACCAGTTTCGTAAAATGCGACTCATGGTGCTTTTCCAAATAATCCTTCCACCCTAGCTCTTTTAAAATTTCAATCGCTTTTTTGCGATCATAATTAACATAGTTAAGCAAATAAAATATAGTGGTTCTTTTTATGAACTTATTGTAAGCCTCTGTCCAAAAATCAAAAAATGGAAAATTCTTTAACTTTTCCTTCCCAAAAATAGAATGAATACTCTTTACATATTTTTTGTCCTTTGCATCGTAATGCCAGCTTTTTGGTAGAATTCCTTCTGTATAATAGTTACAGCCCATTATAATGTGTTTTATTCCGTATTTATTAGCCAATTTATGAAGACTTCCCAATATTGCTATATCTGTAGGCGTTTCAATTTCAGGAACTGATGCTTTTAAAAAAGATAATTGCAAGTCTTTAAATTCAACCCAATCCAATACAAAACTTTCATAATCAAACTGAAGCTTATCTGCAACAACTTTAATGTTTTCAACGGCAATGGTTGAATTCCAACCATTATCCATATGAACCAATAAAGCGCGCAAACCATACTGCTTGCATAGGTAGGCGCTGTAACAACCGTCGGCCCCTCCACTCACTCCAACAATACAATCGTATTTGTTATTTTTTCCGCTCTCCTTAATCTCTAAAATTTTCCTTTTCAACTGAGCGTTAACTGTATCCTTTCCATTTTTAATTTTTTCCATTTGCAATAAATGGGAGTTACAATGGTTACAAAATATTTCATCATCAAATACAATTTCGGTATCAGATGTATCCATTACACAACGGCTACATTGTTTATAATTTATATTGTTATTTGTAGAATTACTAATAGTCATTTAAATTGCGGTGCAGTCGATAAATATAACAATTCAATAACAAATTTCCCTGTTAATTAAGTATATTTATCAAAAAAATGGTAATGGATACGATTATAGTTACCGGGGGAGCTGGTTACATAGGTTCACATACGATCATTGAATTGCTTACTAAAACAAATTTCAATGTTGTTTCTATAGATAATTTTTCTAATTCAACCGTAAAATCTTATGCTAGAATAAAAGAAATTACAAATAAAACTTTTGAAACAATAAACATTGATCTTTGTGATAATGATCGTTTAAAAACCGAACTTTCAAAAATTAAAAATATTATTGGCATCATTCATTTTGCTGCATATAAATCAGTTCCTGAAAGTGTTGCCAACCCAACGCTTTATTATTACAACAATTTAAATTCTTTAAACAATCTTTTAAAATTTGCTCATGATCAAAAAATAAAACATTTTATTTTTTCTTCTTCATGTTCTGTTTATGGTAATGCAGATGAATTACCTGTTACAGAAAAAACACCTCTAAAAAGTGCCGAAAGTCCTTATGGACACACAAAACAAATTGGTGAAGATATAATCAATTACGTTTGCAAAACAAATTCGGATTTTAATGCCGTGATACTAAGGTATTTTAACCCAGTTGGCGCGCACCCTAGCGGAAAAATTGGCGAATTTCCTTTAAACCGACCAAACAATTTAGTTCCTATAATTACTCAAACAGCCGTTGGAAAAAACTCGTTAACCGTATTTGGCAACGATTTTGATACCCGCGACGGATCTTGTATTCGTGATTACATTCATGTTAGCGATATTGCGGACGCACATGTTAAAGCCCTTAATTATTTGATCGATGGAGAAAATAAAAAAAACGTTTCATTATTTAATTTGGGAACAGGCAATGGCGTGAGCGTTATAGAAGCGATCACCTCGTTCGAAAAAGTTTCAGGTAAAAAATTAAATTATGCTATTGGCGGAAGACGTGAAGGAGATGTGGTGGCAATCTTTGCTAATAACAATTTAGCAAAAACAGAATTAAAATGGGCGCCACAGTTTTCGATAGATGATATGATGTTAAGCGCTTGGAAATGGCAATTAAATTTATTGGAAGAAAACTAGTTAGATTTTTCTTTTTTAACTTGCCATGAAATCATTTATGTTTATTGCATCCATTTTTTATACCACATTTGAAACATTAATAAATGCCAAATTTTTACCCCATACTCTTTTCGTCCTTCGTAAAAAGAATTACATAACTGCTTTACGTAAGATCCATTAAATATACCTTGGGCTTCAATTTCTTTTTCATTTAAATAATGATCTACCTTGGGTTTTAATTCATTGATCAACCACTTTTCAATTGGAATAGCAAAGCCCATTTTTGGCCTATCCATCATTTTTTTTGGCAAATATTGATGTACGATTTCTTTAACGATCCTTTTTTTATCGCCATTAAAATATTTATACTCATCTGGTAATTTAGATACAAACTCAATAATTCTATGATCTAAAAAAGGCTCTCTGCTCTCTATACCTACAGACATGGATGCGCGATCAACCTTTTGTAAAACATCATCAACTAAATAGGTATCATAATCAACAGCCATCATACACGCTAAAGGTGAATACAGTTTAGAATCAAAATCTTCAGTCAAAAAGGAAGGTTGCAAGCCCACAGGCTCATTCTTTAACAACTTTACAAGATCAGCATCTTTAAATTGTTTGTTTAATTCTAAAACTAAGGTTTTTGGCGACGGATCTTTCAACACACTTTTTATTTTCTCATACCGATTATGAAAATTGAATGCGTTTTTTAAAAAAGGAATTTTATCTGCTGGAACGCTATTCATCAAATTTGCCAATCCATCTCTTACGAATTTAGGCGTATTTGTTAGCTTATTACCATATTTCATTAAATATTCATACCGATTGTATCCGGCAAAAATTTCATCTCCTCCATCTGCGCTTAAAACAACTTTTACACTTTGGCTCGCCATTTTACATACTAGTGTTGTAGGAATAGCACTACTATCTGCAAAAGGTTCGTCATAAAAAAATGGAAGATCTTCAATTATGGTTAATGCTTCTTTTTCGCTGCATTCAAATTCAAAATGCTCTGTTCCTAAATGATCCGAGATCTCTTTTGCATAAGGAGCCTCATTTAATCCAATATCAGGAACAGAGATGGTAAATGTTTTTAATTTTTCGGCTCTATCTTTTTGGAGCAAGGCTGTAAGACAAGAGCTATCATAACCTCCACTTAAAAAAACACCTACCGGCACATCAGAAACCATTCTAAGATCAAATGCAGACTTTAAAAGTTTTTCGGTTTCTGTTTTGGCCTCAAAAAACGAAATAGTACTTTTTGGTTTGTTGTAGCTATCGTAAACACTCCAGTATTTAAATATCTCAAATGTTTTATTGGTTAAACTAAATTTTAAAAAATGCCCGGGTTTTAATTTGAAAGCATTGGTAAAAATACAATTAGTGCCGGGAACGTTGCCGTATTGCATAAAAGAAGTAACCGCACTTAAATTAATTTCCTTTTTAAAATCAGGGTGCTTGTGAAAAGCTTTCAGTTCTGAAGAAAACAAAAACAATCCATTATGCCAATAGTAAAAAAAAGGTTTTACACCTGCCCTGTCTCTAAAACAAATTATCTCTTTATTTTCTGAATCATAAATCACAAAAGCAAACATGCCAATAAATTTCTTAACGCAATCAACACCCCATTGACTGTATGCGTGCAAAATTATTTCTGTATCGGAGTTGCTTACAAAAGAATGATCTAATAAGATCAATTCTTTCTTTATCTCTTTAAAATTATAAATTTCGCCATTGAAGGTGATCCAAAAATGATTGAATTTCATTGGCTGGGCGGCCGATTCGGTAAGGTCAATAATAGATAATCTTCTGTGACCTAAGCCCAGGCAATAAGCGTTTTCATGAAAAATTTTATATCCAAAAGCATCGGGCCCTCGGTGTGTTAATGTATCGGTAATGTTCTTCAAAGTCGCTTCTGAAGAATTATTATTATAATCGATAAAACCTGATATACCGCACATTTTTTATCCTTTTAAGAATTAATAGTTAAAGAAGCTTTATTCAAAACTATTTACTGCTTTTTTTACTATTTATATTTTTTCTGTTAAATGCTCTTTAAATTTTTCTTTGTAATCTTCTATGCTTCTTAAAATAACTTCATGCGCTTCTTTTGCACCATAAATATGAGTTATTTCTACAGCTTTAATTTCTTTACCAGGCATGTTCTTATAGGTTAGAAAATAATGCTTTAATCTGTTTATTAATGTTTCGGGACACTCACTCACATCTCTTAAAACGCCGTAAATTTCATCCTGTTTTAAAACCGCAATTATTTTATCATCCGCTTCGCCGTTATCTAGCATTCTGAATCCGCCAATTGGAACTGCTTCCAGAATAATATCACCGCTACTAATATTTCTTTCGGTTAACACACAAATATCTAAAGGATCTCCGTCTCCTTTTAAAACCTCCTTACCGGATTTTAATGCTGCAAACTCTCTTATTTTCTCGCCACAATAAGTTTGAGGCACAAAACCATATAATGCGGGCAAATAATTTGAAAATTTTTGCGGACGATCAACTTTTCTGTAACCTGTAACTTTGTCTATCTCATATTTTACAGTGTCGTTTGGCACCATTTCAATATATGCCGTTACACTATTTGGGCAATTTTCTCCAACCGGAATTCCGTGCCATGGATGCGGCTTAAACTTAAGATAACTCATTTTAAAATTTAAAATACTTTTTAAATAACCAATAAAATAAAAAAATTGCAGCAAGCGAAACAAACAACATTAAAATTGTTTGTGTTTTGGTAGGAATCAAATTACGCTCCTCGGCAGCGTTAGGCGTTTCAGTCCTTAATCTATGCAAACCTAATTTTTGTCTTAAAAATTTCAATTCATCATAATAATCATTTCCGTATGTAACTGTATAAAAATCTTCTTTGTCGTTTTTAAAAAATTTTCTGCTCCGGCTGCACCAGTCCATCATTGCCTTATCTATTTGTTTATACTTGCTGTAAATGATCCACTCTTCGCCTTCTGTAAATTGCTGAGCACATTCTACACCACACTCAAAAAGCACCTTAAATTGCTTTGAAGTATTCCCCTTATATAACTCTTCTACCTCAAAAACCGCCACGCCAAATTTACCATCGCAAGGTGCCACAGATTGGATCTTACCTTTAAAAATGATCTCATACTTATCGCACTCTGCTCTACTTAACTCTGTTAAAGGGCACTGACAAGCTGTAGCAAACTCTGTTTTAAATAACAGAAATAAACTAAAGAAAACTATTTTAAAAAAATTAGTAGTCATTTAAAGCGTTGTGCTTTTTAAAAATTCTTGTGATGATCTCATTAATTCATAAACCACTTCATCGTTTTGCATAAATGGTACTGTTTTTCTGTAAGAAGAAATTAGACTTTCTATTTTAGCAGAAGACTTTAATGGTTTTTTTAATTCTAGTGCCTGTGCTGCATTTAATAATTCAATTGCTAAAACTTTTTCGGTGTTTTCAATTACTAAAAAACATTTTGTTGCAGCATTAGCACCCATACTTACATGATCTTCTTGCCCATTGCTGGAAACAATACTATCAACACTTGCAGGAGTACATAATTGTTTACTCTGACTAACAATACTTGCCGCAGTATATTGTGGAATCATAAATCCGGAATTTAATCCGGCTTTAGGTGATAAGAATGGAGGCAATCCTCTTTGTCCTGAAATCAATAAATAGGTTCTACGCTCTGAAATACTTGCCAATTCTGCCATGGCGATACATAAAAAATCTAATGCCAAGGCTAATGGCTGCCCATGAAAATTTCCACCACTTAATATTTCATCATCATCCGGAAAAATTGTTGGGTTATCAGTAACAGAATTTATTTCGGTTTCAAAAACAGAGTTCACATAGTTAACCGTATCTTTTGTTGCCCCATGAACCTGTGGTGCACATCTAAACGAATACGGATCCTGAACTTGTTTTTTTTCTTGTTTACCAATTTCACTTCCTTCCAAATAACCTCTTATTGCACGGGCAGTTTGTAATTGGCCTGCATGCGCTCTTATTGTGTGAAGGTTGTCTTTAAAAGGATCCATTCGCCCATCAAATGCATCTAATGAAACAGCCGTTATAAGATCGGCAGCTTTATTTAATTGCTCTGACTTTATTAAACAATAACATCCATAAGCGCTCATAAATTGCGTGCCATTTAAAAGCGCTAAACCCTCTTTTGATCTTAATTTAATTGCGGTTAAACCATTTTCTTTTAAAACCTCAGCAGCATTTAATTGTTTGCCTTTGTAATTTACTTTTCCAAAACCTAATAAGGGTAAGCTTAAATGCGCTAAAGGCGCCAGATCGCCGCTTGCACCCAAAGAACCCTGCTCATATATTACCGGATAAATTTGGTGATTGATAAGATCGCATAATCGTTCTACAGTTTGTAACTGCACGCCACTTTTGCCGTAGCTTAATGATTGTATTTTTAATAACAACATTAATTTTACGATCTCTTGCGGAACTTCCAATCCCATGCCGCAAGCATGACTTTTTACTAAATTTTCTTGTAATTGCTCTAGATCATTGTCAGGAATAATTACATTGCATAAAGAACCAAAGCCGGTATTGATACCGTATATAGGACCATTATTGTTTTTTAATTTTTGGTCAAGAAAATTTCTGCAATCTACGATCGACTTTTTTGTTCCATCTGTTAATGAAACATTTGCATCCTTATCAGCTAAGAAATTTTTAAGATCGTTTAAGGTTAATTTTTTTGTATGGTCAATATTAAATGTCATTCGTACTTATTTTAATTCTTCAATTAATTGTGTTAGCGTTAATTTTTTTTGTTCGCCGCTTGTCATGTTTTTAAAAGCATACGTTTGGCTGGCCACTTCATCGCCTCCAACAGTGCAAACAAATGGGATATTTTTTTTATTAGCGTAATCAAATTGTTTAGCTAATTTTTTTGTAACATCAGGATAGATCTCGCAAGAAATACTATTTGCTCTTAATGCTGCTGCTAATTGCAAACAGTGCTTTTGCGTATCAATGTCAAAATGAGCAAATAATAATTTAGTACTCGATACTTTGCTGATGGTTTCGGGAAACAAATTTAATTCTTCCATTACATCGTAAATACGATCAATACCAAAAGAGATACCTACTCCACTCATATTTTTTAAACCAAAAATTCCGGTTAGATCGTCGTAACGCCCACCGCCTAATATGCTTGGCGTAAAGGTTCCGGCATTGGCTTTCACTTCAAAAATTGTTCCGGTATAATAATTCAATCCACGCGCAAGAGTAATATCTAATTCTATTTTTGCATAAGAAGGATTGGAGTTATCTAAAAGATATTCAATTTCTTCGATTCCTTTTTTTCCTTCTTCGTTATTGCCAACCAGCTTTCTTAACACCTCCACTTTTTCTTTATTGTTTCCTTTAAAATCTAAAAGTGGTTGCAACGTTTCTATTGCCTGGTTTGAAATTCCTTTTTCAGCAAGTTCTTTATTTACGCCATCTTTTCCAACCTTATCAAGCTTATCAATTGCAACAGTAATATCAATTATTTTAGAAGGCTCATTTATTACGGCAGCTAAAGCCGAAAGAATTTTACGATTATTAAATTTTAAAAGAACCGGAACGTTTAACTCTTTAAACGATTTGTCCATTAATGAAATAAGATCTAATTCGTTAATTAAAGAATCAGAACCGATCACATCGGCATCGCATTGGTAAAATTCACGGTAACGACCTTTTTGCGGACGATCTGCACGCCACACCGGTTGTATTTGGTAACGTTTAAAAGGAAAGGTTAATTGATGCTGATTCATTACTACATAACGCGCAAAAGGCACTGTTAGATCGTAACGAAGGGCTTTTTCGGTTAATTCATCAGAGTTACGGGAAGATTCGAGTGATAATTCAAATTCCTTTCGGAGAAGTTCTTTATTCTTGCTTTCGTGAATACGTGAATTTAATATTTTAAAGATCAATTGATCCCCTTCTTCGCCATACTTACCGGTTAAAGTAGCAATGTTTTCCATTGAAGGTGTTTCGATAGGTTGATATCCAAACAATTCGAAATTTTTACGGATAATGTTTAAAATATACTGTCGCTTCTGCATTTCTGCAGGGCCAAAATCGCGTGTGCCTTTAGGAATAGATGGTTTCATTTGAATTATAATAGCTACAAACTTAATGATTTTATAGCTATTAGCTTTCAAATAATTATCTTAATTTACGTGGTCTTTTAATGTATAATCGTTGATTATTATCCCTAATTTAGCCCTCTAAAATCTTAAAATTGCGCTTAAGAAAGCCTATAGTTTTTGTTCTGATATTGATCCTGACCGATTTTAGCTTTCTATCGGCCCAAAAAGTTGCAAAGATTTCTTTTTTTGATAAAAATGGCAACCTGGCAAGTGTTGAAGATGCTTATTATTTCAGGGAAACGACAGATTCTGCAGATTTTTACAAATCCTATTATGCAATTGATTCATCTATATATTTTACCGGTAAAATATTATCCGCTAAAGATTCTTCTGATAAAAAAAATATATATAATGGGCTATGCACTTGGCACGAACTTGGTGGAACTAAAAAAAAAGCATATAATTATAATAACAAAGGCTTATTTCATGGCACATGCATTGACTATTATGTGAACGGTAAACCAAAAAAAATTGCTGAATATTTTGATGGCAAATTGTTAAACAAAACATATTTAGAATTTGGCAGTAATGGCGCTTCTGCAAAAGTTACAGAAGATGATTTTACGGATAATATAAATAATTGGTACATAACATCAACCAACAAAGGGTCGACTAAAATAAAAATAGGCGGTTTGGAATTTATAAGTAAAACCAATTTAGGTTTACAAAATATATTTAATTCAAAAACCTTCTCTAAAAATTATTCGGTGGAAGTGTTGATTAATTCTAATTATCTTATTGATAGTACTAAAGCCGGCTTGATTTTTAAATACAAAGATTCTATAAATTATAATTATTTCATTGTTTCAAAACACAGTTGTTCAATAGGATCGGTAAAAAACGGAATAGAAACAAAAAGTATTTACAACTTTTTCACCCCAACTATTACCGGATCTGGAATTAATAGAATAAAACTATTTTATTTTAAAAATAAATTGCTTTACAGCATTAATGATGTCATTTTGTTTTCAGATCACGAATCTGACACCACAGAAAGTAAGATTGGGCTTACAATTAGAACTAAAGGCATTGCATTTTTTGACAAACTAATTATTAAAGAATACTTAAGTGATCTAGTAACCGATCCAATAAATGAAGAAATAAAAAACGACAACGTTTATGCCATCACAGAACAGGATGGCGGACTAAAAAGTTTGTTTACCGGCTTGTTGTTAAACAAAAAAGGATTAATATTAACCAGCGCAAAAAATTTTGAGCATTATAATCAAATTATTGTTGAAACATACATAAAGGACACTATAAAACAATTTTATGCCGAATTAATTATAAAAGATCCGGCTCACGATATTGCTGTTTTAAAAATCCTAAACCCCCTAAATTTGCAACTTACCGAACCGGTTTTTACTTTTTGCGATAAGGCAGAAATTAAGCCGGAATACGAACTTTATTCTGTTTACTTTAACAGGTCAAATAAAGATGAAAACAAAGTCAGGTACGTAACAGGCAAATTAAAAACAAAAACATCCCTTGTCTCAATATCAGGCTTTTATATGACCACCTTAACAACAGACCCTATATCATCAGGAAGTCCTTTATTTACAGACAAAGGAGAGCTTATTGGGGTGTTAACATTAAACGACATTGAGTCGGCGGCCACAAAACTTTATCATATTAATAATCTATTATTTTTAGCGCGCCAAAATTTCGAAAAACCAAAAAAACGAGAACATCCAGCAGACGCAGAGGCTGTTTCAAAAAATATAGTACTTATAAAAGTAAAATAGGGGCTTTATTAGCAATAATTTACTATTTAATAAATCACTTCCTTAATTTGTACTATTTACCTTAAAGGAAATCATTAAGAAATTATTAAATTATAAAATACTACACAAAAGGCAAATAATCGCCACGGAAACTTGCGGACAAAAAAAAGTTTCCATAGTTTTGCGCTCGATTAAAACATTTTTAACAAAACTACGTTAGTAAATCAAAATTATACCACATATTATGAGATTGCCTTTATCATTCCTTTTACTCTTTTTATTTTTTGCCGGCTACAGCCAGGATAAAGCTACAATTAGCGGCTATATAAAAGACACAAAAAACGGCGAGTCCTTAATTGGTGCAACAGTATATAAACAAGGCTCAAACGTTGGTTCTGCAGCAAATGAGTACGGCTTTTATTCGCTTACACTGCCTAAGGGAGAGCATGTTATTGCTGTTTCGCTCATTGGTTACAAAACCTATACTTTTTCAGTAAATCTTGATAAAAATATCAGCAAAAAAATTGAATTAGCTGAAGAAGGCAAACAATTAGATGAGATAGAAGTTACCGGCGAGGCAGAAGATAAAAACATTAAAAGTACCGAAATGGGTACTACCAAATTAGATATTAAACAAATAAATAAAATACCTGCCTTGTTAGGAGAAGTAGATATTGTGCGGTCAATTCAGCTTTTACCGGGTGTAACCACAGTTGGCGAAGGCGCTAGCGGCTTTAATGTTAGAGGTGGCAATATTGATCAGAATTTAATTTTATTAGATGAAGCCCCGGTTTATAACTCATCACATTTATTTGGTTTCTTTTCGGTGTTTAATCCGGATGCAGTTAAAGACGTTAAATTAATTAAAGGCGGTATTCCTGCGCAATACGGGGGCAGAGTTTCCTCTATATTAGATATTAGAATGAAGGAAGGTAATTCAAAAAAACTTGCTTTTACAGGAGGCATAGGAAGTATTTTTAGCCGTTTTAGCCTTGAAGCTCCAATTGTAAAAGATAAGGTAAGTTTTATTCTGGCAGGTCGTAGAAGCTATATAGATGCCTTGGTAAAACCGTTTTTAAAAAGCACTAACCCGTTAAAAAAAGCAGATTTTAATTTTTACGATCTAACAGCAAAAATAAATTGGCGCATAAATGATAAAAACACAGTTTTTGCAAGTGGCTATTTAGGTAGAGATGTTTTTGGCAGCACAGGCTTTAAATTCAACTGGGGTAATGCAACTACCACTTTACGTTGGAACCATATATTTAATAGTAAATTATTTATGAATCTATCGGGCTTTTATAGTAATTACGATTATTTGATAGACTTTAAACAAGAAAGCAATAACCAACAGTTTAATTGGACAAGTAATATTGTAAATTATAGTTTTAAACCAGACTTTACTTATTTTGCCAATAGTAAAAACACTATCCGTTTTGGCGCTCAGGCTTTGCTTTATGATTTTTCGCCATATGATGCTACCGGTAAATTTGAAAATACAACCGTAATATTTAAATCTGATAAACGCTACGGCGTAGAATACTCTGCCTATGTTGGCAACGAACAAAAAGTAAGACCAAGATTAACTTTTGAATACGGATTAAGAGTGAGCCTTTATAATTACATTGGCAAAGGCACTGCTTACAGCTTTAGAGATACAACAGCTAATGAACAATTACCATTAGACGGTTCTAAAAAATATAGTAACGGCGAAATAATTAAGCACTATTTAAACCCCGAGCCAAGATTTTCGATGAACTATACCATTAATAACTTTAGTTCCATTAAAGCATCATATAACAGAATGGCCCAATACATTCAGTTAATAAGTAATACGGCAGCAAGCACACCGTTAGACGTTTACACTATTGCCTCCAATAATTTAAAACCACTATTAGCAGATCAGGGAAGTGTAGGATATTTTAGAAATTTTAAAGATAATATGTATGAAACTTCGGTTGAAGTGTATTATAAATATTTGCAAAATCAATTAGATTATATTGATAACGCCAACTTATTTATTAATCCTACAGTAGAAAATCAATTAGTACAAGGTTTAGGAAGAGCCTACGGTGCTGAGTTTTATGTAAAGAAAACAAAAGGTAAAATAAATGGTTGGATAAGCTATACGCTAAGTAAAACCGAACGTTTAGTAAGAGGCATTAGTAATGATAATTGGTTTTATAGTAGGTATGACAGAACACACTGCTTAAACACTGTTATAAACTATGAAATTGCAAAAAACTGGAGTATCTCAACAAACTTTGTATTACTAAGCGGCACTCCGGCAACTTTCCCCAACTCAAAAATTAGTATTCAAAATTATAACATACCCTATAATACAGACGGGATAAGAAATAACTATCGCATTACACCCTACCATAGGTTGGATCTAGGAGCCACTTATAACTTCAAGAAAAATGAAACGCGTCGTTACAAGCAAAGTCTCGTGTTTAGTGTTTACAATGTGTACAATCGTCGTAATGCATTTAGTATCTATTTTAGAACAAAAACAGGTTCAACATTTGAAACAGAAGCAGTACGCTTTTCTGTAATAGGATCTATTGTACCGGCAGTTACTTATAATTTTAATTTTTAATTTTTTGAACATGAAAAATATCATTAAATTTTTACTTTTTAGCACTTCTCTACTAGCACTTTCATCATGCGAAGATGTAGTGCAAATTAAATTAGATGAAGGATCTAAACTTTATGTGATCGATGCCTTTGTAAATAACTTACGCACCAATCAAACCATACGCGTTTTAAACAACGATACCTATTTTAGCAACCGTGAGCCCGCGCCTGTTACTAATGCATCTGTTATACTAAAAGATCTAACAACTAGTGTAGACTACAGTTTTAATTACACCACTAATGGTAATTATGTTTTTACATTAGGGCCAACAGATACAATATCTAAAATCGGACATCAATATGAATTAAATGTTACAATTGACGGAAGCACTTATAAATCATTATTCTTACAAAAGCGAACTGCTTCTTTAGACACGATCCTTGCTATATATAATGAGGGTGATGGTGGCTTTGGCCCCGCTAAACCTTATTATGAATGTTTTTTGGGAGCAAGGGACAAGGTTGATAATAACCCGGATTATTACCTTATTAAAACGTTTAGAAACGACACACTTTTTGCCGACCCATCGGACTTGAATACTTGTATAGATGGAACAGGCGCAGAATTAACCAATGCTGGTGGCGCCGATACCCTAGCCTTTACGCCTCCTGCAATTTTTTTAGGATTTGAACGCTATAAACTTGGAGATAAATGCAAAGTAGAAATACATTCAATATCTAGGGAAACAAATAACTTTTTAATTCAGGCTGTTGCACAAATTCAAAACGGTGGTTTATTTGCAACCACGCCCGAAAACGTAAGGACCAATATTACTACCCCAAGCGGTGCAAAAACAAAAGCTGTTGGTTGGTTTAATATGGCAACAGTTATTTCAAAAACTATTTTAGTTCAATAACTTATTTAATTTTTTTATATTTGAATAAAGAAAATTATTCAAATGAAAAATTATTATTTTATTCTAGTAATCGCCATAACTGTTTTTTCATGTAAGAAAGACAGAACCTGTTCTTGTACAGTAACTAAAACAGGAACTTCAACAACCACCGGAAAAGCAGACCTAATGTTGTTACCGGGATTTCCTATACCATTAGCCGACACATCATTTGCTACAAACATTAACGAAACACAATCTATTGATAAAAAAATAGAAAAAGTGACTAAACGAACTGCAAAAAATAATTGCATTAGTTATACTGAACCTTACAGCGAAACGCTGCTAACTTCTGTTCCCGCGTCTTCCTTTAATCTTTCGGTAATTATTACTAATAAAGGCGAAAAAAAATACACTTGCGAATTAAAATAGATCTTATATAATTTAGATAGACCAAGAATAAAAAAAATTCAGGTAAGATCGAAATTATTTTCCCATTTTAAGAGTTAGCTCCACCAAGCGGTTGCTGTAACCCCATTCGTTATCGTACCAGCCAATTATTTTAACAAGATTACCAACAATGCTTGTAAATTCAGCGTCGTATAAAACACTGTGAGAGTTGCCAATAACATCTACACTAACCACAGGATCTTCTGTATATTCTAAAATTCCTTTTAAGTTTGTTTGAGAAGCTAATTTAAACGCACTATTAATTTCATCTACAGTTGGAATTTTGGTCAACACACAAGTAATATCTGTTAAAGATCCGTCAGGCACCGGAACCCGCATACCACAACCACCTATTTTACCTTCCAAATGCGGAAATATTTTTGTAATTGCTTTTGCTGCACCGGTTGATGTTGGAATAATACTCATGGCAGCAGCCCTTGCTCTTCGAAGATCTTTATGCGGCGCATCATGAATGCGTTGATCACTTGTGTAGGAGTGCACTGTAGTAATGTAAGCCTCTTCAATTCCGAATTGATCTAACACTTTTAACATAGGTGCAGCACAATTTGTTGTACAACTGGCACTCGAAACTATTACATCATCGTCTTTTAAAACTGAATCATTAACGCCTAAAACAACAGATCTAATATCATCATCTTTTGCCGGAGCGGAGAGCACAACTTTTTTTGCGCCCGCTGTAATATGTTTATTTGCACTTTGTTTGTCTAAAAAATGCCCGGTACACTCAACTACTATATCAATATTATTTTCTTTCCAAGGTAAATTCTCGGGGTCTTTTATAGAAACAACCTTAATTGTTTTTCCGTTAATAATTAAATTATTCCCTTCTGCTTTTACTTCGCCGTCAAATTTTCGATGAATAGAATCATATTTTAAAAGGTGCGCAAGGGTTTTTGCATCTGTTAAATCATTTATTATAACAATGTCTATAAGCGAATTATTAATACAATTACGCAAATAAACTCTTCCAATTCTTCCAAAACCATTTATTGCAACTCTAATTTTTTTCATATTAAGCTAATATTAAATTTTTATTTTTGGAATGGTTTTCTTTGTTTAGAATTTAGATCAAAAGTAAACCAGTCGTTTTTAATTCTAATCATCACCTCGTCTTTCCTGTTTGGAAGAACCTCATCGGCGTTAAAAATTGTTTCTTCTTTTGTTTTCACATTTAGAAGTATATAATATTCCCTTGGTTCAAAGATCTTATGAATAACAAAGTTTTTTGTTGCCATATCAATATGGCGTTTATAGCTTGTAAGTTTTTTGCCGGTATAATCGTAAATGTCGTCATCACCATTATTCCCAAGCCCTGCGCTACAGCCAACAATTAATGAATCTATGGGATTTATTTTTATTCCTGAATACAAAAACGGAACAACTTGAATTTCGTTAAGATCAATTAATCCTTTATACGAAATTCCTGCCTCGTTTTTTATTTCAGCAATAACAAATTTTGGTTCTGCATTTAAATATAGCTCACTGTAACCCTTAAAAATTGGCTGAGTAAAATCTTTACTAACTAAATACTTTTTACTTTTTGAACTTAATACAAAATACTTTTGATCATCATTAAACTGTTTAACTGCATTTTTTCCAAGTGAAAAAACACTGCAAGTATCCGCTTCGTCTGTTTTAATCTTTAATATTTCGCCTTTTTTATTTAAATAATTACACGAATAAACGGTTGTATAAGTTTTAATGAATTTATTTGCCGAAACCCCTCTGGCTTTAAAACAAGCTAAACAAACTTTACCGGTAAAATCAAAATTAAAAACAGTATCGTAAACCGGTTTTATGATCACGGTTTCATTTTCTTTTATTCCCCATTTTAAATTTTCTTTAAATGGGTAAGTTTGTGATCTAAGTTCTTTAGCGAAGATCAAAAAAAACAAAAACAGTATATGAAGTATAACTTTCAATATGAACATTAAAAGTAAATAAATTTTAAGTTATAAACGAAATTTGAGCTTGTTTTTATTTGCTAAAAAATGCGAAACGAGGGCCGGGTAATGATAAAACGACTATTTGGAACGAATATCAAAACAAAGAGGTTTGCTTGCCACGCTTTAGCGCTACTTGTGTTTTATTAGCGGTTATAGTATAAACCTCCGTTTCCATTAATCGCGAGGCAACAATAATTGCAGTACTTTCTGCGTGTTTTGAAAATAATTCTTTAACACGATCCGGGCAGTTATTCTCTTTAGAAAGGTGTGATAAAATTAAATGACTCATAAACTCAGACTTATGTAGTAAAAAAATTTCTAATGCCTGTTTGTTTGATAAATGGCCTTTACTGCTTGTGATCCTTTCTTTTAAATAATAAGGATAGCTTCCTCGCTCCAACATCTCTTCATCATAATTTGCCTCCAAAAAAGCTGCATGACAATTTTTAAAATTATCTATAACATGCTCGCATGCAGAACCAATATCCGTTAACACACCAACTTTTACGCCGTTTCCTGAAACAATAAAACTATAAGGATCGGCGGCATCGTGTAATTTTGGAAATGCCTTTACAGAAAGGTCGCCAATTTCTATTTCTTGGTGAGAATTAAATGATCGTATAAGGTCTTGCGTTAAAAACAATCTGCTTTGTTTTAACGTTTCACGTGTGATGTAAACCGGCAATTTAAACTTCGAAGACAAAACTGATACGCCTTTGATGTGATCGGAATGCTCATGTGAAATAAAAATTGCTTTTACTTTTTCCATTGATAATCCCAAACGACTCATGCGTTTTTCTACTTCACGACAAGAGATACCTACGTCTATTAATACAGCCTCATTGTTATTACCAACGTAATAACAATTACCATTACTTCCGGAATTTAATGAGGTTATAAAAAGCGACATGATCCTTACAAAGAACGTGAATATAAAACCATAAAAAAGTTTTAGATCATTTTTTTATAAGAAACATGTTGACTGATTTAACTGTAAATCTTTTTTTAAACAATTAGGGCTGACATAGTTTTTGCGCTTCTTTCATAACGGTATTAATTCGTGAAGGCTTAACACCATGAGAAGCAAGCAACTTTTCGTTCCGGAGGATCTCGCTACACAAAACGATCTTCGTATCCAATAAACGTTGTTTTTCGATTTTTGTTAACGAGGTAAGGCAGGTAATAGGATATAATCCCAAACTGTCTATTTGTTCTTTTAAAGATCCCTTTATAGGATAATCCCAACCAATTAATTTTAAACCAACACAGCTGCCATATTGAATAGCATCGCTAGAAAATCTGGTATTAGTTATTAACCAGCCCTTATGGTTCTTAGATGCGTTTTTGGGCAATGTGAGCCATTGTTTTTCGAGATCTTTAAAGCGAGATTGTATATATAAAGGGATTTTTACATCACAAAACACGCCTCTTAAATTATGATACTTGCATTCGATCATAATAAAATCATTTTCTTTTTCTGCAATTACATCCACTTCATGGGTTACGCAATGACCCTGCACAATTTGTCCAACTTTTGTTTTGTATCCCTGTCTGTTTAATATTTCGGCAACATATTTTTCAAATGGATAACCTGAAGGCCCTAATTCCATAATCGCCTGCTTTAAATGGTATTTTGCTGCTAGATGACGAGGTCCTTCACGGAGTAAATTAAAAGCGAGTCGATAAATTTTTTTTGTAGGCATACCTTCATAAAGCTTAGAAGATATTTCATTAATAATAGGCTCTATTTGTTCATCCGTTGCTCCCACTCGTTTAAGTGATGTCCGAATTTTTTCTTCAGAATATCTGCTCTTTTCTCCGGAAGCTTTTGTAATAAATACATCTTTACCCATTTAACCTAACTATTTTATTTAAAATTATGTTTCTCCGGTATAAGTAAGTGCAAAAACAAATGTTTTTCACCACTCTACTTCTTTTTCTTACTTTGTTTTTTAAAATATTTTTTTAAAGGCCAGGTATGTTTTAATGCTTCAAGATCTTCATTTAAAGTGATGGCACCTTTGTCAATACTTTTTACACCCTTGTTTAGATTATAGATCAAGTTAGTATCATTTAATAATATACCTGCCGAGCCTTTACCTTGGTTGAGTTTACGAACAATATGAGAAATGTCGCCGGTAATAATTGCGGCTGAATCGCTAATGCGTTGTAGTTTTACAACCGTTTGCTTTATGCTTGAAGAAATAATTGTATCTGTAACAAGTGCGCCTATGGTACCTTTTCCTTTTTTAATTCCATCTGTAATTCCCTTAAGATCGCCTGTAATGTATAGGCCTTGATTGCTCATTAGTTTAATATTTACAACTGCTGTTTTTATATTTTCTGCAACAATGGTGTCCATCAATAAATTCCACAAACTATTCTTGCTGTTTATCTTATCTGTAATATTTCTAAGATTAGTAGAAATTACCTTTATATTTTCGTTAGTTACATCTAGGGTTCTAACCATTTGATCCATTTCAATAGGCTTAAGACTCTGCAGCACATCATTCTCTTCAATAATGGGGCTTTCGGCATTTACCGAATTTATATTAACTAATTTATTTCCCATTAATCCATCTGTGCCTACACTTGCCAATGCATTTTTTTTAATGTATTGCTGAGCATTATTCTCAATGATCATGATAACATTTACCGAAGTATCAGTAATAATGTTTACCGATTCAACAGTGCCAACATTAATTCCGGCAAAGCGCACATTGTTTCCTTTCATTAAGCCATTAACGTCGTTAAATTGTGCGCTAATTTTAAAAGTAGAGCCAAAAAGATTTTGTTTACTGCCAATGATATATAGAGCAGTAATTAGCAATGTTGTTCCAACAATTACAAATATACCTAGTCGTAAGTTTCTAGAGTCTTGTGCTGCCATAATTTTTATTCAAAAAAGTGTCTAATTTTTGGATCGGTTGAGTTTTTTAATTCGTCGTAAGTACCTTGTGCATAACATTTCCCATCAATAAGCATTACAATTTTTTGCGCAACGATCTTCACACAATTTAGATCATGTGAAATAATAATTGCAGAAGTATTGTATTTTTTTGCGAGTTCGTTCATCAAATTACTAATTTCTTTTCCGGTTATTGGATCTAGCCCTGTTGTTGGCTCATCGTATAAAATAATATCAGGCTTAAGAATTAGCGTTCTGGCAAGCGCTATTCTTTTTTTCATTCCACCCGAAAGTTCGGAAGGCATTTTATCTATTGTATCGGCCAAACCAACATTGGTTAAAGCCTCCACAATTAAACCATACTCCTGTTCTTTTGTTGTTTTAATAGAATGGCGCCTTAAGGGGAATTCTAAATTTTCTCTAACCGTCATAGAATCGTAAAGGGCATTACTCTGAAAAAGAAATCCAACCTTCACTCTAATTTTATCTAGTTCTTCACGATTAAGATCAGGAATGTTTTGTCCGAATACTTTTATGGTTCCCTTATCGGGCTTGATCAAACCAATGATACATTTTATTAAAACCGATTTACCGGAACCTGATTTTCCAAGTACAACAACATTCTCGCCTTGCTTAAGATCAAAACTAAAATCCTTTAATACCTGATTATCCCCAAAAGATTTAAAGACATTCTTAATTTCTATTACAGGTTTCTGTTCTGCAACATTATCTTTTACTATATCAATATTTGATTTTTCGATCATGTTAAGTTTAAAAGATCGGTTATTTGAACAGCAAGAAGATCCAATATAAATACTAAAAGTGAAGAAATTACTACTGCAGAATTTGCCGACTGGCCAACACCTTCGGTTCCTTTATTTGAATAGAAACCTTTGTAGCAGCCAATTATACCAATTGCAAATCCAAATAAAAAAGTTTTTGCAATAGATGGAATAATATCGCCGTAGGTAAGAGTATCAAAAACCTGATTCCAATATAGGTCCCAGCTACAAACGCCACGGATGTTCGTTCCTAAATAACCGCCATAAAGCGAAATAGCATCTGCAAGAACAGCAAGAATTGGTATCATAAAGGTAGTAGCCATAACTCTAGTTACTACAAGAAATTTATACGGGTTAGTTCCTGATACATCCATTGCGTCTATTTGTTCGGTTACCTTCATCGACCCTAGCTCTGCACCAATACCTGAACCAATTTTTCCTGCACAAATAAGCGCGGTAATTACCGGAGCAATTTCACGCACTAAAGAAACAGATACCATTTTAGGCAACCAAGCTTCGGCGCCGAACTCTACAAGAGTTGGACGAGATTGAATAGTAATTACCAAGCCCATTATAAATGCAGTAATTGCAACTAACGGTAAAGATTTATATCCAATAAAAAAACATTGACGGAGTAACTCGGCAAACTCATACCTAGGTTTAAATGCCTCTACAAAAAATCGGCCGCTAAAACGAGCAATATCGCCTGTTTCGGTTAAAAATTTTTGTAGAACTGTAGATTTCATTTACCTGTTTTAGAATTTACTATTCGTGAATTGAAATTACTGGAACTTTAGCAACAAATGCTACTTTTTTTGTATTTGACTCTACAAAGAAATTATAAAAAGCTGAATGTTTTTTACTGATGATAGCTACCAAATCATATTTAGCGGTAGAACAACTCTTTTTTATTCCGGTTTCAATATCCTTTGCGTTAATAATTTCTATTGGTAGTTTTTTACTATTTATTGTCATTTTAAAAGTAAGCGGGTGAAAAAGCTCATCTTTAGTTCTTATATGAACAAGGTCTAATTTCGCTTTAGTTAATTTCAAAAATCTCTCGAATCCGGTAAGTGATGATTTAGCGAGTTTTTCGTTATTATCAACTGCCATTAAAACTGAGGACAATTTATGCTTAGTGTATTTTTCGGGTACAATAATTACAGGGCATTCAATTTTACCTGCAATATTTACCCCATGACTTCCGTAAATAAATTTAGATATACGATCTTTGGCAGCTAAACCCATTACCATAGCTTCTACCTGATGCTCACTTGCAAAATTTTCTAATTCATAATTAAAACTTCCGCTTGTTACAATTTCATTGATCTTTAATTTCGGAAATGATTTTTGGATCTCATTAATTAGTTTATCTGTTTTATTCTCACTAATTTTTCTTTGCGCAGTATAAGAAATTCCATAAAGTCCCATGTTGGAATGGATAACAGGAGCCTCAAATAAATTAAAAATCGTTAGTTTACATTTAAGTGCGTCTGCTAACATGGCTGCATATTTACATGCATTAATTGAAGATGGTGTAAAATCTGTACCTGCAATAATTGTTTTCATAATTTATTTTTTTGAGAGGGTATTAATAAAATAGATTCAAAATATTTTAGTTTTTTGCAACAAACAAAGTCTTAAACAAGATAATAATTCATCAATTAGCTATTACCAAAATTAAATATTACTCGTGCAGGGCCAACAATGGTACTTTTGTGTGAAAGGCGATCCGTTTGGTTTCGGGCTCATTAAAAATACTTTTTAAAAGCGAATGCTTGCGAGGGATCATTACTACCATATCCATCTTTTTTTCTCGAACAAAATCATTTATCCCATTTACTACATTTTGGTTTTTAGCAAACCAAAAAGTGTGATTAACATCTTCAAGCGCGTGCTCAAGCTTAATGCCTGCAATAGCTTTACTCACTGTTGGAAGCTTCTCATCAACAGGCGTAATATTTATAACATTAACATGAGACTTAAAAAGACGAACAATTTCTTTTAATGGATCAAAGATCTTAATGTTAGCAATCGCCTCATAATCACAAGCCAATGCAATTTTTTTAATGAGTTTAAATTTCACTTTTCTTTCTATTGCCAAAACCGGACAAGCCGACTTTCTAATTAGAGAGGTGGTGGTGCTGCCAATAAGTTTTTCGGCCAATTCGCCACTTCCGTGCATTCCCATTACAATCAAATCAATTTTGTTGTTTTTCGCGAACTGATTAATTTCATCTACAGGAAATCCATATTTACATTTGCATTCAACAATAATCTTTTTTCCGTGTTTTTTATAAATTGCTTTTTCTATTTTTTTTAAAACAGATAAGTTAGACTCCTCAATTTCTTCCATAGGAGGGATTACCATAACATCTGTTGTTACAATAGGCACATAAAATGCATGAAACAAAATAATTTTAGACTTAGTTAATTTTGCAAGCTCAACAGCATAATTTATAGCGTTTTTTGAGATGCTTGAAAAATCAGTCGGAACAAGAATTGTTTTCATGATACTATTTTTTAGTTTAATAAATGCTAAAACAGCTAAGGCTTAAAAATTAAATTATCTAAAGACCACACGTGCCAATCTTGAGGAGTAAGAAGAAGAAGTAAAATCAAAACCAATCTAATGAATACATATTTAGAGTCCCACATAGGCGTGTTAAGGCCAAAGCCAATAGCAGCTGTAATAAGGTTTATCCCTAATAGTATTAAAGCAATATATTCAAAAAGACCAAATATTAAAAGAAAGCCGCAAAAAAGGGCAGTATACGTGGTAAACCAAGAGGCTAAAACTATTAATAACCTTGGCATTCTTTTTCCTTCAAACATATTTTGGTATGTTTCGATGACAACACTAACTTTTATGTTAAAAACAGCATCGTAGCCTTGAAAAAAGAAAAGCACGCCTAAAAACACCCTAGCAATAAATATTGCGGCAATTTCATGATATTGATTAATAATTTCCATTTTAACTTTTATCTCAAATATAACAGTTTTGCACGTAATTTAAAAGCCACGAATTAGCCCTAAACTCTGAGAAAAAACCATGAAATAAATATAGAAACGGAACCAATGGCGATTAATGACCCTAATCAGAGCCAAACATGATTGTTATCATTGGATTAATGAAAATCTAGGCCTTTTTATGCAATAAGCTATAAATACCATTGCGAATAAAATAGACCTTAGAACTACATTAAAAATATTTTTTAATATAAAGTTCTAGTTTTTGAATATCCTTAATAGAAATATTACTTCCCTTAATTTCAATCAGGTTTTCGTGTTTAAAATCGCTTAAGGTCCTAATCAAAGATTCTGTAGCTGTACCAACAATATTTGCAAGATCTTCGCGAGAAATAGAAATACTGAATACATCTTTAGAGTTTTGTTGATATTGTTTTTGCAGCTTAACTAGAGCTTCTGCCACACGTTTTTTAACGCTGCTATAAGCCATTTTTAGGAGCTGCTCTTCTTTCTCTTGAATTTCGTTAGACAGCAATCTAACAAATCGTTTCATTACACCATGGTTATTATTCAATAAAGCATAAAAATCTTCTTTTGGAATTAATACCACGCTGGAGTCTTCAAGGGCTTCAGCGCTTTCATTATAAGGCGTTTCGTCTAATAGGGCAGTGTAGCCAAAAAAATCTCCTTCTTTCTGAAGTGAAATGATCAATTCTTTGCCGTATTCGTGAGCTCTAAAACTTTTTACTTTACCACTTTGCAACAAGAATAAATAATTTGGATTATTCCCTTCGGTATATATTAATTCTTTTTTTTTAAATACTTTTAGCTTTGCCGAATCACTTAAATTTTTTAATTCTTGCAGGGATTTGGCTTCATCTAAAAATGTATTAATTCCTGCTTCGTCTCTTGAATATTCACTTTTTAATGCTTCAGATTTTTTTAATCGACTTTCAACCGCTCTTAATAGTTCAACATCATCAAAAGGTTTTGTGATATAATCATCCGCCCCCATTTCCATTCCTTTTCTAAAATCGCCACGTTCAGATTTTGCCGTTAAAAATATAAATGGGATCGAAGCTGTTTTAGGATTTTTGCTCAACAAATGTATCACTCCATAACCATCCAAGATCGGCATCATGATATCACAAATTATTAAGTCGATATGGTTTGCTGACGCGATTTCAACGCCAACCTTACCATTTTCGGCTTGAATTACTTTATAATTAGCTAATTCGAGAATCTCCGCAGTATTCTCTCTAACTTCGTGGCTATCTTCAATTAATAATATTGTCTTCATTGTGTGATGGTATTTTTATATAAAAAACTGTTCCTTGATTCAATTCACTCTCAAACGTTATCGTTCCGTTAAGCACTTCAATATATTTTGCAACAATATTTAAACCTAAGCCGGTACCCTGAATATTTAATGCGTTTTTAGCTCTAAAAAATCGTTCAAATAAATTTTTCTGCTCATCAACAGGAATGCCCATTCCATTATCTTTAATAACGAGTTGTAATTCTGAATTTTTTACAACTGTGGTGACCTCTATGATCTTATCTTCTGCAGAAAATTTACTTGAATTTGAAACTAAATTAATCACGATGTTCTTTAAAAACTGTTTGTCGCAAACAAAGTCTTGAGCTCCATCATGAGAATATTTAATTTCCTGTCCGGTTTTTAAAAAATTGCTAAGTTCACTTAGACATTCGTTAACGTATGAGGGAATATTAATTGAACAATAATTTACGCTGATCTTTCCTTCTTCTAATTTTCCGGCAGATAAAAAATCATTTAAAATTAAGGTCATATTTGAAACAGCCGATTTAATCCTGTTAACGTGTTTAAACCTCTTATCTTCATCATCAGTGTTTTTATATTTTCCTATGAGTGCCGCAGAGGATAATATCGTACTTAAAGGCGTTCTAAACTCATGCGAAGCCATAGTAACAAATCGCGATTTCATGTCGTTTAATTCTTTTTCTTTTTCGAGAGCAACACTTAGTTCGTCTTTAGAGGCTTCTAACTCATGCAAAGTTTCTTTTAAAATTTTAGTTCGCTCTTCTACCTTTAATTCAAGTTCGATATTAATGCGTTTTACTTTTTCTTCGGCTAATTTTCTGTCAGAAATATCAATTATAAAAGCTATAACAAACAAGTCATTGTTGTTTTTGTAATGAGTTAAACTAATTTCGATTGGCAACTCTTCCCCGTTTTTACGTTTTCCAAATAACTCCAAACCCTTTCCCATAGTTCTCGGATGAGGATTTTTGTTGTATCCCTCGCGATGTTTTTCATGAGAGGCAGAGTATTTTTTAGGGACCAATACCTCGATTTTTTGACTAATCAATTCATCTTTTTCATATCCAAATAATCTTTCGGCACTTGGATTGGCACGGATAATTGAACCGAATTGATCTGCTATAATTATTCCTTCTGTAGCGTACTCGAATAAAGCTTTTAGGCTTTCCATTTCTGTATCATTATTTTCCCCCAAGGTATTCATTTTTTTTTGAAACAACCAACAAAGGTCTAAATCGAAAAATTAAAAAAAATGACATAAGTCAGTTTTTGAAAATTAATTTTATCGAATGTGAAAATTAGGATGTTTTTTTATTAAAAAAAACATCTATTAATTGGATGGTCACTGCGATCTTTTCCGCCATTTAACCAGTTCAAACCAAATTACGAAAATGAAGCCAAGGCCAACACTTACAGCTAATTGGCGAAGTGATAAAGTTTCGAATTGAAAAAATTTAGCGAGCGGGGTAATGTAAAGTAGTAATCCGGAAATAGTGATAGTTATCCCAATAATAAGTAAGACCAAATTATTTTTATACTTTAAGGTGGTAATAACGGAATAATAAAACGAGCGGTTTACAAGCGTTAAAAATATGTTAGAAGAAATTAGCACTGTAAAAACCATTGACCTTGTGGTTGCTTCGCTTAAACCGCTTGTTACTGCATATTGATAAGCCAATAAGCTACCCACAGCAATCATTAAACCCTGAAATATACTATTCGCTAATTCTTTCCAATTAAAAAAAGTATTTGTAAAAATTCGAGGTTTTTGATTCATCGTGTTTTTTTCAATGGGCTCATTTTCATAAATAATGGAGCAAGTTGGACCCATAATTAATTCTAAAAAAATAACATGAATGGGAGAAAAAATATTAGGATATATCCAGCCAAAGGCCAAGGGAATAAATACGGTTAAAATAATTGGAATGTGAATTGAGATAATATATTGGATAGCTTTTTTTAGGTTGGTGTAAATTTTCCTACCCATTGCAACAGCATCAACCATTTTTGACAGATCGTCCTCAACTAAAATAAGCGAGGCCGCCTGCTTGGCAATTTCTGTTCCTTTTTTGCCCATTGCAATACCTATATGCGCGGCTTTTAAGGCAGGCCCGTCATTTACACCATCTCCTGTCATTGCCACAATTTGATCTTTAGCCTTTAAAGCATTAATTATCTTCAACTTGGCATCCGGAAACATTCGTGTAAAAATATGTGTATCCATAACACGCGTCTGTAATTCCGTATCGGATAATTTCATTAGATCATCGCCTGTTAAACTTTTTTCGTATCCCCTAAACCCAATTTGTTTTGCAATGGCGATTGTGGTAGCAGCATTATCACCGGTAACGATCTTAACCGTTATACCAGCCTTATAAAAGTTTTCAAAAACCTGTTGAATATTTTTTTTAGGAGGATCGTAAAAAGCTACCAAACCTTTAAATTGAAATTTAAATTCTTGTTGGTGCTCCGGAAACTTATCTCCTGTAAAAACCGCTTGGCCAACACCAAGCACGCGAAATCCATCCGCCGTCATAACATGAATAGCCGCTTCAATTTGTTGTTTTTCATTATCGGTAAGGCCAGACACATTCATCATAGCCTCAGGCGCACCTTTAGCAGCAATGATTCTTTTTCCACCCTTGTTTTCAAACAAATGCGTCATCATTGGCGGCTTACCTCCTAAAGGATATTCGTGTGTCATTTTAAATTCGGGTCTTTCGTCATGCGAAATTGAATTTGAATAGGCCTTGTGCAGAGCAATTTCCATAGGATCGAACGGAATGGGTTCGCTAGCCCACATAGCAAGTGTGATCAGTTCTTTTTCGTCATCAGCCAAAGAATTTTCAGGCTCTGAAATTTTTTGCGTTTTTAAAACAAACAACTTTGCCAGGCTCATTTTATTTTCGGTAATAGTTCCAGTTTTATCGGTGCAAATAACGGTTGCGCTTCCCAAAGTTTCTACCGTTTTCATTTGCTTTACAACAATGCCCATTTTCATTAATCGCCATGCTCCAAGTGCCATAAAGGTTGTAAAGGCTACAGGGATCTCTTCCGGCAAAATACTCATAGCAATAGTAAGCGCTTTTATAAAACTGTCCAGAACATCGAATGAGCGAAAAAAATTCATTGCCCAAACAATAACAAAAACAATTGCACCGGCAATCACTAACTTCTTCACGAAATTATTTACCTGCAATTCTAAGGGTGTTTTTTCTTCTTTTATACTTTCAAGACTTTTTCCAATTTTACCCAATTTAGTTTGGTTACCAATAGCGGTTACAGTTGCGATTGCTAAACCCCCGGAAACATTTGTGCCTTTATAAATTAAATTATCTTGGGTAGTTTTATCTTTATAAACAGAAAAAGATTCTCCCGTAAGAATAGATTCATTCACTGAAAAATCGTTTGAGTGCACAATTACGCCGTCGGCAGAAATAGCAGCGCCTTCCTCCACCATCAAACTATCTCCAACTACCAGATCATCGCTTTTTATTTCTATTATTTGTCCATTACGAATAACCTTACAATTAGGCTGTGTAAATGTTTTTAGTTTCTCTAATGCGTTTCTGCTTCTAGAATCTTGATATAATGAAATAGCAGAAACAATAATAATTGCAGCTGCAAGAAAAAGACCATCGTCTATATTTCCACTTACAAAATATATAGATGATGCAAAAAGCAGCAATACAACCATTGGTTCTTTAACAATACTTTTAACAGCATCTAAAAAACCATTTTCTTTTTTATATTCTAATGTGTTTTGTCCAAACTTGGTTCTTGATTCAATAACTTCAGCATCTGTTAAGCCGTTTATATTGAAACTATTTGTAGACATTTTATATTTTGCTTTAGGTTAAGCCGGTAATAAATTTTCGTTTAATTTCAACTTAAAACAAATGGTTCATTTCTATTTGGAATAACAACGTCTAAATAACCCAGGGTAAGTAACTTTTGTTTAAACGAAATTTTTGCCTCTAAATCGCCATGCACTAGAAACATTTTTTTAATTTTTGTCTTATCTTGACAAGAGAGGAAACGAATGAGTTCATTATAATCAGCGTGCGCACTGTAAGAATCGATAACCTCAACGTCAGCATTTAGCTCAAACAATTCTCCAAAGATCTTCACATTTTTTTCTTTATCTTTTATTTTTCTACCAAGGGAGTTTGGAGTACAATACCCAACAACCAAAATTGTATTTTTTGAGTCGGAGATAGTGTGCGCTAAATGATGTTTGATTCGACCGGCATCCATCATACCTGAAGCGGAAATAATAATACATGGCTCGGAATTCTTATTTAAAGCCATTGAATCAACCTGCTCTCGAATGTAAACTAAGTTACTAAAACCAAAGGGGTCAGGATCTGTTTTAATATACTCCTGTAGTTTATCATTAAAACAGGTTACATTTTTACGCATAATATTTGTAATATTTGTTGATAGCGGACTATCTACATATATTTTAATATTTGGTAACAGTCCTTTGTTTTTTAGTTTATCTAAAACAAAAACGATCTCTTGAGTTCGCCCTAAACTAAAAGCGGGAATAATAAGTTTTCCCTTTTTTTCAAGGCAGGTATTCTTAACAACTTGTAGCAAATGCATTTCTGCATCTATATCCACCTCATGCAACCTATCGCCATAAGTTGATTCGCAAATTATATAATCTGCCTGAGGAAACACTTCAGGGTCGCGCAAAAGCATATCATTATACTTACCAACATCACCGCTAAAGGTTAAGCGAATTATTTTGTTTGTTTTATCTATTAACTTTAAATTAACTACAGCGCTGCCTAAAATATGTCCGGCATCGGTATATAATAGTGAAACTTCATCATTTAAATAAAATTCTGCGTGATATGGAATTGTTTTAAAGTGCTTTAAACAGCGTTCAACATCTTTTGTAGTATATAAGGGTTCAAGTAATTCTTCATTATTTTGTTTTCGTCTTTTATTTACAAACTCAATATCGTTTTCATGAATTTTAGCACTATCCATTAATAAAACTTCCACAACTTCTAAGGTTGGGGGGGTGCAATAAATGGTTCCTAAAAAACCTTGTTTTACTAAAAGCGGTAAATTACCTGAGTGATCAATATGAGCATGTGATAAAATTACAGCATCGATTTTTTCCGGATCAAAGCCCAGACTTCGATTCATAACAGTAGTTTCTTTTCCTAAACCCTGGTATAAACCACAATCTAACAAAACCATAAATCCTTTATCTGTTTGGATCAAATGTTTACTTCCTGTAACGGTTTCTGTAGCCCCAATAAATTTTACTTGCATAAGCAAATGTAAAGAATTTTAAAATAGGAATTCTGCATAAAAAAATCCTAATCATGTTATATAGTGACCATAATCATTTTAAAGGGCGGTTAAAATAAATATGTTTGCTGTAAAAGAAATAATATGACTAAAATATTGGTTCCATTAGATTTTTCGAAATCATCAGATAACGCACTTGATTATGCAATAGGTTTAGCAAGTTTTTTGGCGGCCGACATTGTTCTACTGCACGTTGAGTCTATTTATTTATATAATCTTGATAGTACAATTCTTACCAATACTATTGAAGATAAAATTGAAATAAGTCGTAATATCTTAAAAGAAAAAGCCGCGAAAATTAGAAAGGAGAACATGAGTATTTCGAATGTAGAATATCATGTTGAGGCCGGAAATGTTGAAAAAACAATATCCGATTACATTACAAATTACAGAATAGATTTTGTTGTTATGGGCATAAGTGAACCAAAGACTAGCCCTGCTAAACAGTTATTTGGAAGCACGGTTCTTCCTATTTCTAAAAACTCAGAAGCACCTGTTTTTGTTATTCCTGAAGATTACAAGTATAAAAAAATTCAAACTATCGCCTACGCAAGTGAATACAGCAGTGACATTAAACAACATAATGGTTTATTTCAAATAAAATTCCTTAATAAATTGTTTGATTCAAAATTAAATGTGTTACATGTCATTCCTCAAAACCATGTTCTAAATGAAGTTGAAACTGAGGCCGATCAATACGTAGAAGAGACCTTAGAAGAAACTAATCACAAAACCTTTATTCTATCAGAAAATAAGGCGAGTAATGCCTTATTAGATTTTGTTAATAAAAATGAGGTAGATTTAATGGTTGTTGAGCCAAAAAAACATTCATTTTTCCATAAATTATTCTACCCTAGCACTACAAAAGAGGTAGCTTTTAAAAGTCCTGTTCCGGTTCTGACCATTAAAAGTTAATTGCTATTGTTTTAGGATGCATTAATCCGATAAAGGTGGTCATAACATTAGGCATAATTAATAAACCTTATGTTTTTTGCCATTAAAATTTCCAAATTTGACCTTTATCACAAAATAAACTGATAATTATCATCCTACACCCTTTTAGATACATGTAAGTTTACGCCGTGAAAACGACGGAAAACACACAGGTAAAAACCACATGCTATCACTGCGGTGAGGATGTGCAAAACACCAACTTCCAAATTGAAAGCAAAAAATTTTGTTGCAGAGGCTGTCAAACTGTTTATGAAATAATAAACAAAAATAATTTATGCACCTATTACGATCTTGAGAACAAGCCCGGTATTAACCAAAAACAAGAGGTTAGAATCGGAAAGTTTGATTTTTTGGATGACGCACAGATCATCAATAAACTGATCCATTTTCAGGATGAAAAACATCAGCATGTGATCTTTTATTTACCGCAAATGCACTGCAGTTCTTGTATTTGGATCTTAGAACACTTAAACAAGATCGATGAAGGTATTATAAAATCACAAGTTGATTTCATAAAAAAAGAAGTTACGGTTATTTACGATTTCCACCGATCATCGTTAAAAAAAGTAGCCGAAACACTAACCATCATTGGTTATGAGCCGCATATCAGCCTAAATGATGTTAGTGCAAGTAAAATAAAAAAATACGATACCACAAGGATCGTAAAATTAGGCATTGCCGGTTTTTGTTTTGGCAATATTATGATGTTAAGCTTTCCTGAATATTTTTCGCTGGGAGAGTTAGAAGATCCTGCCCTTAAACAGTGGTTTAATTATTTAAATTTATTTTTATCTCTGCCTGTATTTTTTTATTCAGCCTCTGAATTTTTTATTTCAGGTTATAAAGGTCTTCGCCAAAAATTTTTAAATATTGATGCGCCAATTGCCTTAGCGGTACTAATTACTTTTACTAGAAGTGTGTATGAGATAATTTCTAATACAGGCGCCGGTTATTTAGATTCTATGAGTGGCATTGTGTTTTTTATGCTTGTTGGTCGCTATTTTCAAAACAAAACCTACCAAAGTATTTCGTTCGACAGAGATTTTACTTCCTATTTCCCATTAGGGGTTAGTGTTATAAATCCCGATGGTTCTGATAAACAGATCTCTGTTGCAGATCTAAAAGTTGGCGATAGAATAAAAATTCATAACGAAGAGATCGTTCCGGCCGATTCAATTTTATTTTTAGGCAAAGCAACGGTTGATTATAGTTTTGTTACGGGTGAATCTTTACCTGTCGAAAAATCAATTGGAGAGATCGTTTATGCAGGCGGCAAACAAACCTCAGGGGCAATAGAATTAGAAGTGGTAAAAGAGGTTTCGCAAAGTTATTTAACTCAATTATGGAACAATGAAGCCTTTACTGAAAATAAGGAAGAAAAAAACGTTTCTTTTATCCATAAAGTAAGTAGATACTTCACCTATATTTTATTTTCTATTGCGCTTATTTCAGCGGTTTATTGGATGACAAACGACCCTTCAAAAGTTTGGGGAGCAGTTACCGCCGTTTTAATTGTTGCCTGCCCTTGCGCATTATTGCTAAGTTCTACATTTACTAACGGTAATATGCTTCGAATACTAAATAAGTATAAATTATATATTAAAAATGCGGCTGTTATTGAAAACATGTCGGATATTGATACTATTGTGTTTGATAAAACAGGTACTATTACCGAACAAGGCAAATCTGAGATCATTTATCAAGGCCAGAGTTTATCGGCCGAACAATCACAACTGATTCGATCTTTAGCATCTCAATCAAATCATCCTTTAAGTAAAAGCGTAGTTTCATTTTTACCGATATCTAAACGATTGAATGTAAAAAATTACAAAGAATTTAAAGGCTTCGGAACATCTGCTACCATTAACGATCATTTTATTAAAATGGGTTCTTCTGAATTTGTTTTAGGTAAAAATTCAACGCATCTTAATTCAGGAAGCAGGGTTTATATAAGTATAGATGATGAATTTATAGGTCATTATGTAGTTAAAAATGCTTACCGCGAAGGGTTAGAAAAGATCATAACATCATTAGGGTCAAATTTTGAATTAAAAATTTTATCGGGCGATAATGCCTCAGAAGAAGGGTATTTAAAAAATTTATTTGGCGCTAAAACAGAAATGCTGTTTAACCAAAAGCCTGAAGATAAATTAGCTTTCATTAAAAAACTCCAAAACAGCAATAAAAAAGTTTTAATGATAGGAGATGGCTTGAACGACGCGGGCGCCTTAAAACAAAGTAATGTAGGAATAGCAATTAGCGACGATACCAATAATTTTTCGCCGGCATGCGATGCTGTTTTATCAGGAAAAAATTTCTTTTTACTAAAAGAACTTATTAATTATTGCAGAAAAGAAAAAACGATCGTTTTCTCAAGTTTTGTGCTATCAATCTTATACAATTTTGTCGGCTTATTTTTTGCTGTTCAGGGCGATTTAAAACCTGTAATTGCAGCCATTTTAATGCCAATTAGCTCCATTAGCATTGTTCTTTTAACTACAGGATTAAGCACGTTTTATGAAAGAAAATTAAATAGAACATGACATAAGTCAGTATTCAAATTGATAAAAGTCAAGCATAAGAATTTTTAACAAAACTATATTTACAATCGAAAAATGGGAGCAATTTTTATAATGATAGGAGCAAGTTTAGCATTAGCAATAGGCTTTTTGATTGCTTTTATTTGGTCAGTAAAAAATAATCAATATCAAGACGATTATACGCCGTCAGTGAGGATGTTGTTTGACAATACTACTGTTCAAAAAACAGATCTTAATACAACTCAAGAAACAAATAATAACACAAAAAAAACAAAATAATATGGAACTACAAAAATTTCAATACGATAACAAAACAGTTAAGATGTTTGCATACGCAACCATACTTTGGGGTTTAGTTGGTATGCTTGTTGGTTTAATAGCAGCAGTACAATTATACCTTCCATCTTCGAATTTTTCATTGCCTTATACAACCTTTGGTCGTATTCGTCCACTGCACACTAACGCTGTTATTTTTGCATTTGTAGGAAATGGTATTTTTATGGGAGTTTACTATTCGTTACAACGCTTATTAAAGGCGCGTATGTTTAGCGATCTTTTAAGCAAGATCCATTTTTGGGGGTGGCAAATTATTATTGTTTTAGCAGCCTTAACTTTAGTTTTAGGTAAAACTACAGGAAAAGAATATGCTGAATTAGAGTGGCCTATTGATATTTTGATCACTTTAATTTGGGTTGTTTTTGGTTGGAACATGTTTGGAACGATCATTCGTCGTCGTGAGCGTCACTTGTACGTAGCAATTTGGTTTTACATCGCAACGTTTGTAACAGTTGCCATGCTTCACATTGTTAACTCAATTGAAATTCCGGTTTCATTTTGGAAATCATATTCTTGGTATGCGGGTGTGCAAGATGCTTTAGTACAATGGTGGTATGGTCACAACGCGGTAGCGTTTTTCTTAACTACTCCATACTTAGGTTTAATGTATTACTTCTTACCTAAAATTGCTCAACGTCCGGTTTATTCTTACCGTTTATCGATCATTCACTTTTGGGCTCTAATTTTCTTATACATCTGGGCTGGTCCTCACCATTTATTATATACTGCCGTGCCTGATTGGGCGCAATCATTAGGAGTTGTTTTTTCTGTTATGTTAATTGCGCCATCATGGGGTGGTATGATCAACGGTTTATTAACGCTTCGTGGCGCTTGGGATAGAGTACGTGATAACGTAGGCTTGAAGTTTTTAGTAGTTGCGGTTACCGCATATGGTATGGCAACTTTCGAAGGACCAATGTTATCTTTAAAAAGTGTAAGTGCCATTGCTCACTACACAGATTGGATCGTTGCACACGTTCACGTTGGAGCTCTAGGTTGGAACGGATTTATGACCTTTGGTATTTTGTATTGGTTAATACCTCGATTATTTCAAACAAAATTATATTCAGAGAAGTTAGCAAATATGCATTTTTGGATCGGCACCTTAGGAATTGTGTTATACGCTGTTCCAATGTATTGGGCGGGTTTCATGCAAAGTTCTATGTGGAAAGACTTTACTCCTGAAGGTCAGTTAAAATGGCAATTTATGGATACTGTAACTAAAATGATTCCATTTTATATTGCACGTTCAGTTGGTGGAGCGTTATTCTTAGCCGGTGCAATTATGATGACCTACAATTTAATAAAAACAATTAAAGTTGGAACATTCTTAGAAGTAGAAGAAGATGAGGCTCCAGCATTAAAAGGCGAATACCACTCGCATTCAACTGACCACTGGCACCGTTGGATCGAGCGTAAGCCAATTCAATTAATGATAGTGAGTTTGGTGGTGGTTGCAATTGGTGGATTGATAGAATTTATTCCGGTGTTTTTAGTGAAATCTAACATACCAACCATTGCAAGCGTTAAACCTTACACGCCTTTAGAATTACAAGGTAGAGATATTTATATCCGCGAAGGCTGTTATACTTGTCACTCTCAAATGATCCGTCCGTTTAGAAGTGAAACTGCACGTTACGGGGAATACTCAAAAGCAGGTGAGTTTGTTTATGACCATCCATTTCAATGGGGAAGTAAACGTACCGGACCGGATTTAGCACGCTTAGGAGGCAAGTACCCGGATAGCTGGCATTATAATCACATGGTTGACCCAACATCAATGTCTCCTGGTTCTATAATGCCGCCATACCCTTGGTTATTGGAAGATCAAATTGATGGTAATTCTACTATAGCTAAAATAAAAGCAATGCAACGTTTAGGCGTTCCTTATCCTGAAGGTTATGATAAAATTGCGGTTAAGGATATGGAAACTCAAGCTAAACAAATTGCCGACAATTTGAAAAAAGACGGGATTGAAACATTAGCCGATAGAGAAATAGTAGCGTTAATTGCTTATCTGCAACGTTTAGGAAAAGACATTAAAGGCGAAGGATTAAAAGCAGAAAAATAAATATTAATTAATATAAAAAGTTAGATATGAAATTTATAAACTATTTGGAAAGCATTACCGGTGTAGGTATCTATCCTTTAATATCCTTAGTTGTTTTTGTAGTGTTTTTTGGTCTGGTTACTTTTTATGTCTTAAAGGGCAGCAAAAGTCATTTCGAAAAATTAAGAAATCTACCTATTAACGAAAAATAATAAAATCGCATTATGAAAAATCTCAATAAAATAAAATCGCTTGTTGTTGCAGTAATGCTTCCTGCTGTAGGTTTTTGCCAAGACCAAGCTGCAAACGGAAGTTCAACCTATTTTTCAAACGCCTTATTTCTAACGTTATTGTCGATAATTATTGTATTGGCAATTGTAATTGTTGCATTTAGCAGTGCTTTTAAAAACATTGCAGATAGCGACTTTTTACTTAATAAGTACGTTAATAAAAAGGACGATTCCTCATCCACTACCAGAAACATAACAGCAATAATTTTATTGTTTTCTTCTATTGCCTTAATGGCACAGGAAACAACGGCAGTTGCTAAAGTAGACAATAGTTTAATTGGCGGATTAGATCAATTCACATTTTACTTTATGTGCTTTGTGATCTTTATTGAATTATTAGTAATGGGATTGATGTTTTATCAATTTAATTTTTTAGTAAGAACAAACATTGTTGCAAAAGAAGGTAAAGCTAAAAAAGCTGAATCAAAAATTTTAATGAGTTTAACTGATGCTGTTGCTGTAGAAGAAGAAGCAAGTATCATGTTAGATCATGATTACGATGGAATTAAGGAATTAGATAATAACCTACCGCCTTGGTGGAAATATGGTTTTTATCTTACCATTTTAGTTGGTATTGTTTATTTAATAAACTTCCACGTAATTGGCACAGGTGACTTACAAGGAAAAGAATATGAAAAGGAAATGGCTCAGGCAAAAATAGATGTAGATGCTTTTATGAAAACATCTGCAAATAATGTAGACGAAAATTCAGTTAAACTCTTGGCCGAAGCTTCAGATATTTCAACCGGTAAAGATCTTTTCATTGCAAATTGTGCTGCTTGTCATGGTAAGTTAGGCGAAGGTACTGTTGGGCCAAATTTAACTGATGATTATTGGGTGCATGGAGGAAGCGTTAAAGACATCTTTAAAACCATTAAATATGGTTGGGTTGAAAAAGGAATGAAAGCATGGAAAGAAGACCTTTCACCAATGCAAATTGCACAAGTAACTTCTTTTATTAAAACCTTAAGAGGAACTAATCCACCAAATGCAAAAGCGCCATTAGGAGATCTATATAAAGAAGAAGCAACTGTTGCGCCAAGTGACTCAACCGTTGTGAAAAATGACAGCTTGCAAATCCAACCAACGATCGATAGCTTAAGTGCCGGAAAAAAATAATGGACTCTAATAATAAAGATAGTAAGCAATCAGAAATACACGATGAGTCATTTAGAGATAGCATTGCTACTATCAATAAAGAGGGTGAAAGGGCATATATCTTTCCAACAAAGCCACATGGAAAATACTATAATTTAAGAACCTACTTTACTTGGGTTTATTTATTGGTTTTTTTTACCATTCCTTTTATAAAATACAACGGCGAACCGTTGTTCCTATTTAATGTTCCGGAAAAGAAATTTATTCTGTTCGGAGCAATATTTTGGGCTCAGGATTTTTTCATCTTTGGTTTAGGCATGTTGATTTTTATAGTGTTTGTGGCACTATTTACAGTAGTTTTCGGAAGATTGTTTTGTGGCTGGGCTTGTCCGCAAACAATTTTTATGGAAATGATATTCCGCAAAATAGAATATTGGATAGAAGGCGATGCAACCTATCAAAAAGCGCTAAAACACGCACCATGGAATGCTGAAAAAATTAAAAAACGAGTTTTAAAATTTTTGATTTTTTACACTATTTCATTCCTAATTACAAACACTTTACTTAGCTATGTGATCAGCATCGATCAAGTTGTTGATATTCTTAAAAGTCCGGGACAACACGTTGGCGCATTTTTAGGATTATTTTTATTTACAACTGTCTTCTTTTTTATCTACTGGTGGTTTAGAGAACAAGTTTGTTTGATCGTTTGTCCGTATGGACGGATGCAAGGCGTATTACTGGATAAAAACACAGTGGTGGTTGCTTACGATTATGTAAGAGGAGAAGAGAGACATAAATTCAAAAAAAATGAAGTAAGAACAGGAGGAGATTGTATTGACTGTAACCTTTGCGTAAAGGTTTGTCCAACAGGTATTGATATTAGAAATGGAACCCAACTTGAATGCGTTAGCTGCACAGCGTGTATCGATGCTTGCGACCATATGATGGAAGGTGTTGGTTTAGAAAAAGGATTAATACGTTACGACTCTGAAAACGGAATTAAAAACAAGGTGAAGCTTGCTTTTACAACTAGAATGAAAGCTTACAGTGTAGTTCTATTAGTGTTAATTAGCGTTGAAGTTGTATTACTATCAACGCGTTCAGATTACGACGCTACTATTTTAAGAGCCAAGGGAATGCTTTATCAGCAACAGCCAAATGAACAATTAAGTAATTTATACACCATAAAACTAGTTAACAAAACCCGAAAAGAATTACCCGTAGAACTTAAAGTAGAAAACTTTAATTCATACAAATTACAACTAATAGGTAAAGATATTGTTGTAAAAGAAGAAGGGGTTACTGAAGGAGAATTTTTTGTTTACCTTAATAAATCGGATGTTACTGATAGAAAAATAAAATTAGAGATCGGGGTGTATTCAAACGGAAAAAAAATAAAAACAGTTAAAACCAACTTTTTAGGGCCAATAAAGTTCAAGCAGAATTAAGAATAACTATTAAATCTAACCAGAAAAATATATAACTATGAAAAAGCTAAAACTTAACAGTATACTTGTTCCTTACGACTTTTCAAAAACAGCACAAATAGCTGTAAAACAAGCAGCGTTTATTGCTGCCTATTCAAAATCAGATCTGATATTGGTTCACATATTAAAGAAAGCGGATATGTTGGATATTTTTCTTCCAATGTTAAAAATGAAAAGTGATAAACAATTTCTTGAAAAGATAAAAGAAAATTTAGATGCGTATGCAAAAACAGTTCAATCAGAGTTTGGAGTAAATGTATCGTGCTTTGCTTCAACCGGCAACATCACCTCAGAAATTTTAGTTTTAGCTGAGCAAAATGATGTTGGATTAATTATTATGGGTACAAAGGGGAAAGACTCGAACAGCGATCTGTTTTTAGGTAGCAATGCCTATAGATTAATTACAAAATCAGAGATCCCTGTTATGACTTGTTCTGTTGCTCCTTCAGCAAAAGGCTTTTCTAATATTTTATTACCGATCGATCTTTCAGAACACACGCGCCAAAAAGTAAATTATGCAATTGAATTAGCTATGCTTTTTAAATCAAAAATTACAATTCTTGGTCTTTATGATGATAGCGAAAAAGAAGAATTATTTAAAGTAAAAACCATTGTGGGTCAGATCGAAAAAATTTGCGCAAAACATAAAGTCTTATTCGAATCATTAGTAGAAAAAACTAATCACAGGGTAAGTAAAACTTTAAATGTAGCTAAAAGAAAAAAATCAGATCTAATTGTTACAATGACCGACCAAACAATTGAACGTAAAAAAGGTATATTAAGTACTTACGATCACGAATTAATAAACACTTCAAAAATTCCGGTTATCTCTATTTCACCTGAGATTGGCGATGTATCCGGCGGCACCGTTGGTTTACCATTTTAAATTATTAGTTATGAATTTTGGATCAAAAATAACCGTATTATATTTAAGTTTTGTTGGCCTAATACTAACCTTAGTATTTATGTGCTTTGGACAAAAAGTAGAATTAGTTAGCAAGGATTATTATGCGCAGGAACTAAAATTTCAGGATAAGATAGATGCTATTAATAACGAAAAAGGATTATCCGGCAGTATTAACCACGCTCTTAGCGGAAAAAAAATAGTTTTAACTATCGACTCTACATTATTGAGTAACGATTTTGAAGGGACTATAAATTTTTTCAGACCGTCTGACTCAAGTAAAGATTTAAAATTGAAAATGAAATTTAATAATCTTGAACAAATTATAGATGGTACCGAATTAATTCATGGTGCATATAAAATGCAATTAACTTGGGTTAGCAATAAAAAAAATTATTTTAAAGAGGAAGTGATCTTTATAAATTAAACACCAATTAAAATGGAACTCTTAATTGCCGCCATATCACTAGGCCTCTTAGGCAGTTTCCATTGTATTGGTATGTGTGGTCCCATTGCGCTAGCTTTACCGGTTCATCACTATTCTCCTGCAAAGAAATACTTTGGCATCATTATTTATAATATTGGGAGAGCAATAACTTACGGTGTCCTGGGATTAGTGTTTGGTTTATTAGGCCAATCGTTTTACCTTGGCGGCTTTCAACAAAGCCTTTCCATTGCATTAGGCATACTTATACTTTTAATAGTAGTATTTTCCTATACAAGAGCAAACTCAATTTTAAAATTTAATTTTTTAAACGCACCCATTAACTCTTTAAAAAACAACCTTGGCAAACTATTTAATAAAAAAGGTATTCGCTTTTTGTTTTTAATTGGTTTGTTAAACGGATTATTGCCCTGCGGTTTTGTATATATAGCAATTGCCGGTGCCACTGCAACAGGTAATTATGTTGATGGGGCAATGTTTATGTTTGTGTTTGGTTTAGGCACTATCCCTGTTATGCTTTCAATTTCAATATTTGGTCAATACATTAGTCTTCGTTATAGAAATGCTATTCACAGATCAGTTCCTGTATTAGTAAGCATAATGGCCGTTTTACTTATCGTGAGAGGATTAAACTTGGGCATCCCAATGTTAAGCCCACAATACAAAAAAGAAATAGTAACAATAAATAACACGCCAAAAAAACACGTTGTAATTAAATGTTGCGTTCCGCCAAAAAACAAAACTCAATAAAAAATTAATTATTTAGTGAAATCATATTATGTACTGGGAAAAATATTCATATGAAAAAATAAAACATAAAGTATTTGAAGCGTTAAGCAACAATACAAATTATAATACAGAAAAGGTATTAGGTTTGCCGGGCACCTTGCTTGATTCAGAAGTTTTTTATGACGATGCACCTTTTTTAAAAGATGCGCCGTTTCTTTCAACATTGATAGCCAACCCTAACCACATAGGTGTGCATACACTTGGCGATAAGCACGAAGATTTTTTTAAAGGCACACATGAAATAGAAAAAGACCTAATTAAAATTTGTGCTGAAGAAATTTTTGGTGCAGAACCACAATCCTACGATGGTTATGTTGCAAGCGGTGGAACAGAAGCAAATATTGAAGCCTTATGGATCTATAGAAATTTTTATTTGCAAGAATACAAAGCTGATTTAAATGACATTGCAGTAATTTATTCAGCAGATACCCACTACTCTATTCCTAAAGCAGTTAATTTATTAGGCGTAAAAGGGATCGAAATAAATGTAGATGAAAAGACGCGTGAAATAAATTTAAAAGACCTAGAGTTGATATTGCATGATGTTTTATTAGCAGGATATAAATATTTTATTGTTAATGTAAACATGAGTACAACCATGTTTGGCTCTGTAGATGACATTAATAAAATCATTGACCTTTTAGACCTTTTTCATTTAAATTACAAGATCCATATAGACGGTGCTTATGGTGGATTTATCTTTCCGTTTACAAATACCGAAAATCCATTCACGTTTAAAAATAAAGCAATTTCATCCTTCTCAATAGATGGGCATAAAATGCTACAAGCGCCTTATGGCACAGGCATATTTTTGATCAGAAAAGATTTTTTGAAATATGTTTGCACGAATGAAGCCGGCTATGTTAAAGGAAAAGATTACACCTTATGTGGCAGTAGATCTGGCGCTAATGCTGTTTGCGTTTGGATGATCTTACGTATCCATGGATCAATTGGATGGAGTGTAAAAATGCATCAATTAGTGGATAGAGCAAATTCTATCTGCGAAAGACTAAATGATATGGGTGTAAAATATTTCCGCCATCGTGACTTAAATATTGTTACTATTGATGCAAATTTTATGAGCGGCGATCTGGCAAGAAAATATCATTTGGTTCCTGATAATCACGAAGAAAAACCGAACTGGTATAAGATTGTTGTTATGCCGCACGTTAAGCAAGGGATCATTGATAAATTCTTATCTGAATTAAAAGACGAACAACAAAATAGAATTAAATAAATATGGATCTAGTTTCCAAATACAATATTCCTGCTCCTCGTTATACCTCCTATCCTACAGTACCGTATTGGGATAATAATTTGAATGAAGAAAAATGGATCGAGCATATAAAAAATGCATTTATCAAATATAACAAAGATGGTATAAGCTTATACATTCATTTACCTTATTGTGAAAGCCTTTGTACCTATTGCGCCTGCAACACGCGTATAACCGTCAATCATAAAGTTGAGCAACCCTATATTGAATCCTTATTAAAAGAGTGGCAGTTATATTTAAATGAGTTTGAAGGCAAACCACTTATAAAAGAAATTCATTTGGGAGGAGGAACTCCCACTTTTTTTTCACCTGAAAATTTATCGTATTTATTGCGTTCGATCTTAAGTACTGTAGACATTTCTAAAGATCACGACTTTAGTTTTGAAGGTCACCCGAGTAACACAACAAAAGCACATTTACAGTCATTATTTGATTTAGGGTTTAAGCGTGTTAGTTTTGGTATACAGGATTTTGACGAAAAAGTACAAGACACTATTAACCGTTACCAAACATTCGAAGAGGTTAAACAGGTGTTAGATGATGCGCGAGAAATTGGTTATACATCAATTAATTTTGATCTGGTATATGGTCTTCCATACCAAACCATTGCATCGATAAATGACACCATCACTAAGATCATTTCGTTAAAGCCCGAACGAATAGCATTTTATAGCTATGCACACGTGCCTTGGTTAAAACCTGGACAAAGAAAATATACAGAAAAAAATTTACCAACCGATACCTATAAACGCAGCTTGTACGAAGAGGGTAAATCATTATTTTTATCTGCCAATTATTTGGATATAGGAATGGATCACTTTGCTCTTCCTAACGATAGTTTGTTTGATGCATTTAGAACCGGTAGTTTACATCGCAATTTTATGGGTTACACTACAAATACAACTAAACTATTGGTTGGTTTAGGTTGTTCATCCATAAGTGATAGTTGGGATGCTTTTGCGCAAAACATTAAAACTGTTGAAGAATATCAAAAAGCAGTATCAGATGGGCATTTCCCGATCTTTAAGGGACACTCGTTAACAGAAGAAGATCTTTCTATCCGCCAACATATCTTAGATCTAATGTGTAAACATGAAACAACATTAGATGAAAATTATTTTGATGTCAAAGAAAAATTCAGTGAGTTTATTAAAGACGACCTAATTGAAGTTACCCCAGAAAAAATTATCATAAAAGAAACCGGAAAATTATTTTTACGTAACATCTGTCTTGCATTTGATAAACGTTACTGGAAAAAAGTTCCTGAAGGGAATGTTTTTAGCACTACCGCCTAATAGAAAACTAAAAAAGCCCGCCATATTTCATTATTTTCAATTGTGTGACAAAAATCATATTTATACTATTAAACTTTTTGTAAATTAGTTTCAAAGTTTATTTTATATGCAATTAAAAGATGATCATTGGGAAGAATTATACATGTTTGCTAAAAATTCGGCTGAGAAACATGTAAGCTTTTCGGAAATTAAAACACAGTTATCGCAAAAAACTGATGATCTGGTTTTAATTGACGAAATAATTAAACAAGTAAAGCAAGTTCATTATGCCGTTAAAAGAAAAAATGGCCTCATCAAACTTGCTATAGCCTCCATTTTTTTAGTAGCAGGTTTTTTGATCACCTGCGTAAATTTCCATTCCAATCAATCATTTACAATTGTAATGTACAGCTCTACTTCTATAGGTTTGATCCTTTTGTTTTGGGGTCTGTATGAGATCATAGGTTAATTTTTTTTGCGCTGACTATAATCATCTACTATTACTGATGTTTGTCATGTATCTTAATTTTTAGTAACAATACATTTATGCTAAAATTAAAATTATGCACAACGAACATTCCGACACTCATTTTCAAACAAGAATTGATAATGGCGAGCATATCGAGGCAAAAGATTATATGCCCGAAAATTACCGAAAACACTTAATACGACAAATGTCTCAGCATGCACACTCTGAAGTGATAGGAATGCAACCGGAGGGAAATTGGATCACGCGTGCGCCAAGTTTAAGAGCAAAACAAATATTATTAGCAAAAATACAGGACGAAGGCGGACACGGTTTGTATTTATACAGCGCTGCCGAAACCCTTGGTGTTTCTAGAGTTGAGTTCATTCAACAATTACAATCCGGCAAAGCAAAATATTCAAGTATTTTTAATTACCCTGCTTTAAATTGGGCAGATGTAGGAGCAATAGGATGGTTAGTAGATGGCGCTGCGATCGTAAATCAGGTTTCGTTACAACGTACCTCTTACGGTCCATATAGCAGAGCCATGGTACGCATTTGTAAAGAAGAAAGTTTTCATCAACGTCAGGGTTATGAGATCATGGCAAAAATGATGAAGGGTACTAAGGATCAACAAGCTATGGCACAAGACGCTATGAACAGATGGTGGTGGCCTGCGTTAATGATGTTTGGCCCACACGATACTGATTCTCCGCATAGCAGCGATGCAGTAAAATGGAAAATCAAAAGAGAAACCAACGACGAGCTGCGTCAAAAATTTATTGACAAAACTATTCCGCAAGCCGAGTTAATAGGCTTAACTGTTCCTGACGATAAAATAAAATTGGATGAAAAAACAGGTCATTACAAAATTGGACCAATTAACTGGGATGAATTTTATCGTGTTATTGCCGGAAATGGTCCATGTAATAAACAACGTTTAGATCATCATATCAAATTTCATGAAGAAGGATCTTGGGTTAGAGATGCAGCAGTAGCCTATAAACAAAAACATTCAACTAAAGAATTACAAACAGTTTAAATTAAAAATATGAGTTTAGATACACAATTAGATCTTTGGGAAGTTTTTATACAAAGTAAATCAGGTCTTCCATATATTCATGCAGGAAGTGTACATGCCTCTGATAATAAAATGGCGCTTCAAAACGCAAGAGATATTTACACAAGACGAGGAGAAGGCACAAGCATTTGGGTAATGCCTTCAAAATATATTGTAGCATCAAATCCGGATGATAATGATATGTTATTTGATCCTTCAAACGATAAGGTGTATCGTCATCCCACTTTTTATGTAATGCCTGAAGGCGCAAAAAACATTTAATTCTTAAGCCATGACAAAACAAGAAGCAATTTATAAATACGCTCTTCGCTTAGGTGACGACGCTTTAATATTAGGACATCGCCTTTCGGAACTATGCAGCAGAGGACCAATTTTAGAAGAAGATCTTGCGCTAACAAACATCTCGTTAGATTTAATTGGTAGAACACAAGCTCTTTTCATTTATGCGGCAAGCATTGAAGGAAAAGGTAAAACAGAAGACGATCTGGCTTACCGTCGCTCCGAAAATAATTATGGCAACCATTTAATTACCGAACAACCAAATGGCGACTTTGCGCATACCATTGCGAGACAACTTTTTATTTCTTCATTTGAATATTTATTTTATTCTGAATTAGAAAAAAGCAAAGACGAAACATTATCTGCTATTGCAAAAAAAACTAATAAAGAAATAAAATACCATATGCAACACGCCAGCGATTGGACCATTCGTTTGGGAGATGGAACAAATGAAAGTCATAAACGTATGCAAAATGCAATTAATGACCTTTGGATGTTTACAGGTGAATTATTTGAGATGGATGAAATTGATGCGCAATTGCTTCCTGAAGGAATTTCAGTTGATCTAATTCCATTAAAAACAAACTGGAATAATTACATAAAAACTGTTTTAACAGAAGCTACATTAAAAGTTCCTGAGGATGGTTACATGCAAACCGGAAGCAGAAAAGGAATTCATACTGAAAATTTAGGGCATATTTTATCCGAAATGCAATATTTACAAAGGGCATACCCGGACGCAAAATGGTAAACTAATTGATAGTTACTACCGCTAATTAAAAAGCCAGACTTAAGTTTTCATCCACTTTAAGTTTGGCTTTTTTGATTATTTTTTTGATCAAAAATTAAAGTGCGTTTTTTATGTTATTTTACCATAATTATGTAACATTTATCACATAATCTAAGCCATTCTGGTTGTACCTTTATACTGTAAATTATTTAAAATATAGTTATAATGCTAATTCTTAATATACTTTATTCGATGATCATGAACAAGTGTTCAAGATGTCACCAAGGCGATGTATTCGTTTCAAAAAACCCTTACAATCTTTCTAAAATGTTTGACACGCATAAAACATGCAGCCATTGCGGATTAAAATATGAAAAGGAACCAAGTTTTTTTTACGGAGCAATGTATGTTTCCTATGCAATTTCTTCTGGTTGGTTCATGATATTTTACGCATTAGATAGTACAGTATTGCATTGGGAAACTTTAAATTTTGCATTGTTTATCACTGGTTTTATCATTGCGGTGTCGCCACTAACCCTAAGATGGTCGAGATTAATTTGGTTAAACTTTTTCTACAAATTCAAAAAAGAATATAAAGATCAAACTATAAATAAATTAATTTAATAAAGTATGATTAATACACTCAAAAAATTATTTGGTTTAGGGCCAAAAGTTGACTACCAAGAATTGATTAAAAATGGCGCTCAAATTATTGACGTGAGATCATCAGGTGAATACGCAGAGGGTCATATTAAAGGGAGTGTTAACATTCCATTAAATAATATTTCGGCTAACGTAAAAAAAATAAAAAAAGATTCTCCCCTTATTACCTGCTGCGCAAGCGGCATTCGCAGTGCCTCTGCAAAGTCAACCTTAAGAGCTATGGGCTATAAAGAGGTATACAATGGCGGAGGCTGGATGAGTTTAAATCTCAAATTACACAAATAAAAATTAAAATTTTAAAAAGATAATTAATATGAAAGAACGTTTATTAAATAATTGGACCGCATGGCGAATAATACGTTTCGTTCTTTCAATAGTTTTTATTACTATAGGCATCGTTAAATTAGATTATATCCTTATTGCAGCCGGAGTATTTTTATTAATACAAGCTCTCGCCAATACTTGCGTAAGTTGCGCAACCGGAAATTGTGAAATCCCTTTAAAAAAATAATATGGAAAGTTTTAATAAAATAATAAATTCTGATAAGCCTGTTCTGGTTGACTTTTTTGCAGAGTGGTGTGGGCCTTGTAAAACAATGGCTCCAATTCTTAAAGATGTAAAAACACAATTGGGTGATGTAGCAACAATAATAAAAGTAGATGTGGATAAAAACCCTGAAGCTTCAGCTGCTTACCAAATAAGAAGCGTTCCTACTTTAATTTTGTTTAAAAACGGAAAGCCGGTTTGGCAACAATCTGGTGTTGTGCCTACTTCAGAATTGGTAAAGCTATTCAAACAGTTTCAATAAGTAGGATAGATATATTTTCATTAAAAAAACAAACACACTGACAGGAACTTGAGGTATCTCCGCTTCTAAGTCAATTATATACAACCGTGCGTTCATTTCATGAAAATGCAAATAAGAGATGATGAGACGCTATACTTTTCTTTGTTGGTTTACAACTCTTATTATTACCCTTTTGAAAATCACCATACCTACTAATTACTGTATAGTCAAAGTCTATGGCATAGTTATCAAATTATAATTGATTAAAGAACTATTCTTATAATACTGGAAAACTTGGTTATTAATCCCTTGATTAAACTTTTGAGATAAACGTTTGTAGGTTTTATAGCTTGATATTTGCTTCAACTCAAATATTTGTTTTACTATATCATCTATTCTAAATACATGAGTATGTGAAAATTATAACACCCCGCCCAAACAGATAATATAAAACTCTCTATCAAATCGTATTTCTAATAGCAATTTTCACTTGTGGTTTCGGGAAGTGGTAAACTTCCTAGAACTAATCTTAAAACCAGCATGTCGTTGAAGTTTTTCATCAAAGAGAAGCCTCCCCAAGCATTTACTTTATCCTCTGAATATTCAATTTTATAGCCCAATTTCCTTGTAAGTTTTGATTACAAATTGGAATTTGTTCTCGAACATTAAAATCAATGGTTATCAACCATTTTATAAATTCAGCTGTATATTTATAGTTAAAACGCTTATCAAGAGGCGACAATCGACTTCTCATAAGCAAAACACATTTTGCTGTGCTTACAATTCCAAACAAAATTTTAAAAGGTAACGTAAAGTAGAATGTTCATACATTAAACTTCAAATTTCTTTTTATGTTTAATTAAAGCTAGTCCCCAAGGATTAACTTTCCAACAAAACGTTGATCATTTATATTTAAATCATAAAAGTAAATACCTGATGGTGTGTCTTCTTTAAACAACTTATAGCCATTATCGCTTACAACATAACGAATAATAACCTCGTTTCCGGATAAGTTAGTAAATCTTAAATGACCGTTTTCAAAATCTAACTTCTTATTATTATAAATAGTTAAAAGCGCTGTTGAGTTAAAAGGTGTAGGATAAACCTTAACACTATGAGCAAAAAAATCTTCATTGGTAAAACCAACAGGTGTAAGAGGAGGTGAATGCTGTGCGTAAATATCATCATCTATTCCATTTCGTTTATCTTCCCAAGCATAAATACAACCACCTGCGCCATCGTAAATGCTACCCACTTGTGCTTGTGAATTTGTTGCATTCCCAATTGAAATTCCGTTTAATGCCCATTGAACAGTCCCGTTGGTATTTACCTTTTGAGAACGTACATCCCATTGGCTACCAGCAATAGAATCTTGCCAAGCTACAATAGCGCCGCCAGCGCCATCACCTACAATATTTGCATTTTTCTGATCAAATGTTGAGCTTGTTAAAGCTATACCATTTAAGGTCCACGCTGGATTACCCGATAAATCTATTTTTTGAACATATATATCGCTATTGTTTGCAATAAATGAGCGATGATCTGCCCAAGAAATTATAACCCCATTGGTAACACCCTCAGTGGCCATATCCAATTCCTCTTGGTTATCAGGAGCAACAGCAACCGGCACACCGTTAGTTGCCCACAAAGCAGTACCGCTCGAATTCAAACGTTGTGCATAAATATCAAAATCTAAAGCATTTCGCTTATCTTGCCAAGCAATAATTACACCGTTTGAGCCATCGGCTCGCATTTTAGGATATGATTGTGAATTAAGAGCATTACACACCACTACACCATTTACAGTCCATAATGGATTCCCGGAGCCATTTATACGTTGCGCATAAATATCGGGTTCTAATGCAGTTCTTCTATCTTGCCATACTATAAAAGCACCACCAGCATTATCAGGTTGAATACGAGGTCGAATTTGTTTTAGAGGAGCAGTACAAATTGGGACTCCAGCACTTGCCCACAAAAGCGTTCCTGTATTACTTATGCGCTGAGCATAAATATCTGTAGACCCAAGCAACGAATCTTGCCAAACTACAATAGCCCCGCCTGCACCATCGCTAACTAATTTTGTCCCCTTTTGCGATAGAGGTTTACTGCATACCGGTACGCCATTTGCAGCCCATTGCACTATGCCATTCGAGTCAATTTTTTGAGCATAAATATCAGCTTCTCCATTTCTGTAATCATCCCAAGTGATAATAATCCCACCGTTTCCATCTTCAACAGAGGATATTGAATTTTGCTCGTTATTATTAGTACACACCTGCACACCGTTAGGTGACCATTTTACAAAGCCAACCGAGTTTATGCGTTGGGCATAAATATCATCAGATGTGCCATTACGCTTGTCTTCCCAAACAATAAATGCGCCTTTTTTGGTATCGGACGACATTGAAACATTTTTTTGTGTATTTGCTGCAACTGCAATAGGCGTATTAATCATTGTGTTGCTGTTCCATTGCGAGTGACTGAAACAAAACAACATTACATTAAACAACGTAAAAACTAAGCGTCTTGACTTTACCATAGATTTATTTGGGTGCAAAAAAATTAGTAATAAAACTATCCTATCTAACTA
>JALHPG010000008.1 GCA_022842625.1 Bacteroidia bacterium
ACAAAACGGGAGTTAATATGAAGACCGTCTCGTAACGTTTTTCCATTGTTTATTTTTTTAATTGGGGTGCAAAGATAATAAAATATTCGAAAATCAACCTAAATATTCAAATATTTTTAGTTGTTTTTTTGGAGATTTAACCCCGAAAATCAAAAAACCTAAAAAAAGAACATTTTTTAGGTTTTTGTGTAGGTTATTCTGTGGGTTATTTTACCTGGTTTCTTGTTCAAATATTCCTTCAGTTATTGAGGTTTTATCTCTAAAACAAGCAACGCCACCCCAATTAAAGATCTTTTTTTGATAAATCCAAACATCCGATTCGGTAACTAAAACACGTTGAACAATATATACATCTTTACCTTCAATTATTTCTTCGGTTACTCCTAACTTATATTTAGCTAAAAGGGCTATAACTCTGGCGTCTGTAACTTCTTTTTTAACAACTGCATTAATTTCGGCAACAGCATTTTTTTCTATGTTTTTTGTAGCCATAGGATTGGAAGCCGCGATACCGGGCTGAGGAACATATCCTACTTTAGAGCTGGCTAATAATTTTCTTTCGGCAACTAATTTCTCATGAGCTAGTTTAATGGCTTCGCGTTCTTCCTTTTTAATCTCTTTCATTGCAGCCTTCATTTCCTTTAAATAAGCTTCGTCGTAATCAATATTGTTATTTTTAGGGTTATAATGGTATTTATTTATAGGTTGATCAAAAAGAGAATAATCTATACCATCATAACGAGTAAATAAAACAACATCGGCTACATAATTGGGTAATTTGGCCATTTGTTGGTCTTCTTTTATACCTTTTGTACTAACAAAGTACTTTTTTTGAACATAACCTTCTTTTGTAATGGTTATATCAAATTCACGATTTAGAGGTAAATATAAATTATAATTACCGTCAACATCGGCCTGTATAGAACTTGGTAAAAAGGCATCTTGCAACACCTGAATATTAGCGCCACCTATTGAACCGTTTTTATCATTATACACTTTTCCTTTAAAGTGAATTGTTACCTCTTGCCCAAAACAAATTTGTAAGCAAAGAAGTAAAACTGAGGTTATTTTTAATCTAATCATTTTGTCAATTTAACGGCTTATACCATAAATTGGTCGGCGAAGTTACATTTTTAATAATTATTTAAACAAACAATTGATTGTTAATAACTGTTATAATTACTTGGTTTTTATACTAAATAAATTAATAAAACTTGCCTTAGAAACAAGGTATAAAAACACGCATTGTGTTTTAAATCAATAGTTTAAATACAACTCTTTAATTTATTGGTTTAAATGCTGGCAATTAGTTATCTTTCGTGTTTAAATTCTATGAAACTGCAAAATCTCAAATTTCGCCTACTATTATTTATTGTTTTTTTATCTTTTTTTTCCTTTTCCCAAAATGAATATGTTGATTACAGATCAGCAACCAATCCATTATATTGGAAAAATCGTAAGCCTTTTGAAGGATATTGGCAGCAAGATGTGCACTACAAAATTATTGCAGATGTTAATGACAGTACTGATATTTTAACCGGAAAAGAAGAGTTAACTTATTGGAATAATTCACCTTACGACATTTCTTTTGTTTATTTTCACTTATACAGCAACGCACAGACTAAAAATTCTTACTGCGCCGATCTTTATAAGAACAACGATTACAATCTAAAATTCGGTAAATATCGTTCAAAAGATCTTGGAACTGTGGTTGAAAAAATCACCTTAGATAATCAAGAATTAAAAACAGAATTAGACAATACAATTCTTAAAGTATATCTTCCAAAGCCTCTAAAATCAGGGCAATCTGTTACAATGAGCCTTGATTTTAAAACTTATTTTGATACAGAAGCTATACGCAATAGAATGAAACTATTTAACAGCTTTGGTTATAAACATTACGATATTGTTCATTGGTATCCTCGTATAACCGTTATTGATAGCAAGTTTGCTTGGAATACAGATCAACACATGGATCATGAATTTTATGGCGACTTTGGGTCTTTTTATGTTGAAATGACCCTGCCCAACCATTATGTTGCAGATGGCACCGGGACTTTACTAAATGAGCAAGAGGTATTACCGGATACACTTCGTAAAAAATTAGATATAAGCAATTTTATTAAAAAACCTTACAACTCTCCTCCATCGGTTATTACAAAAAAAGACGGCACAAAAAAAACATGGAAATTTTCCGCAATCAACGTTCATGATTTTGCTTTTACTGCCGATCCTACTTACCGCATTGGGGAAACAAATTGGGATGGCGTTCGCTGCATAGCACTTGTTCAAGAGCCTCATTCTGCAGGATGGGTTAATTGCTCAAAATATATCGCTAAAGTATTAGAAATAAACTCCTATAATATTGGTCCATACCATCATCCAAAAATGATAGTTGCCGATGCTCAGGATGGCATGGAATATCCTATGCTAACATTATGCGGAGGCTTCGATCCAGGGTACCGTTCCCTTTTAATTCATGAGATGACCCATAACTGGTTTCAAGGGATGATAGGCAGTAATGAGAATTACCGGGCTTTTATGGACGAAGGGTTTACACAGTTTTATACTGCAGACACTTATCAATATATTGATGGTCCCTTAATGATAGAACAAAAACCAAAAAGTAATTATGTTGAAAAATTTACTGAGCCCGTTAGAGTTTTGGATGATCAGATATATAATTCATTTTACGCTAACGCTGTAATTCGAAACGAAGAGCTTCCTTTGAATACTCATAGCGATGACTTTAATGGAGGAATAAGACATGGTGGTGGTTACGGACAAGTTTACACCAAAACTGCTGCTATGCTAAAAAATCTGGAGTATGTTTTGGGAAGATCTTTTTTTGATAAAGCAATGCAACATTATTTTAAGCAATGGAAATTTTGTCACCCCTACCCTGAAGATTTTAGAAACTCAATTATTGGATTTACCGGTGTTGATCTAAACTGGTTTTTTGACCAATGGTTAGAAACAACAAAAACTGTAGATTATAAAATTGGTAGAATAAAACATAAAAAAAATGATGTTTACGAAATTACATTTAGGAGAAAAGGATCCATGCAAATGCCTATTGATTTTGTAGTAATTGACAAGAACGATTCTGCCCGTCATTATTACATTCCAAACACATGGTTCGAAAAACCAACCGGCGCAACTACTTTACCTCGATGGATTGGTTGGGGGCCAAAATTAAAACCAACTTACACTGCAACACTAAACATTGGTACAAAAATTAAAAACGTAATTATTGATCCTTCTTATCGTTTAGCGGATGTTGATATGACTAATAACATAAAGCATGGCAGAATTAATGTTCGATTTGATTCGCATGTTTATAATCCGTTAAATTGGAAAAAATATGATGTGCGTATTCGTCCGAGTGTTTGGTACAATGGTTTTGACGGAGCCAAATTTGGAGCAGTTATGTCGGGTGATTACCTTTTAACAAAACATGTTTTTGAGGCCGGACTCTGGTTAAGCAGTGGTTTAGGCCAGGCCTATTTAGATAGCACAGTTAAGGTAAATAGTTTTAACAAGATCTCCTTCTTTATTGATTACAAAACTTCGTTAAACAGATACATTAAAAAATCAAATGTTTATTTGCAATTAAAATCATTAGATGGTTTAGATGCCGGAACGATTGGTTTTGAAAAACGAAGTAACAATAACAAAACTCGAGTTTACACGCATTTAAAGGCCATGTTACGCGATATGCCGCAAGATATGGTTTACTTGATAAATGACAATGAATGGGGATATAGAAAATTGAATAGTGCCATTCACGTTGGATTAGAACATATTTATAAATACAAGCGTGGTGTTGGAACTGTATTAATAAACCTGCGTTCATCTGCCTTTACGAATGATTATGATTATTCTGCAGCAACTATAAGCAGCGTAAATAAAAACGATCTCGGTAAAATAAATATTAATACACGATTGTTTGGCCAAATTGGTTTTGGAAATAATTTACCTTCAGAATCAATGCTATATGCTGCGGGGGCTAATAACGAAGATCTGATGGATAATAAATATACCAGGTCAATGGGAATTTTACCACCAAGTTGGGGAAATTATGGTAATGTTACCAATCACTTTACAGCAGGTGGCGGCTTAAATTTAAGAGGCTATAGCGGATATTTATTAGCACAAAAAAATGCAGACGGCTCTTTTAATTACAACTACAAAGGAGCCACAGGTGCTGCTTTTAATACTGAAATTGAGTTTGGCGAGTTGTTTAAATTCATGAATCCAAAATTCATGAAAAACAGTGTTAAAATACAACCGTACATTTTTGGTGACGCCGGTATAATAAATACAAATTCGGCAGGAACCGCAAATGTAATGAGTGATTTAATGTTGGATGCCGGTGTGGGAACTACCTTAAGCATTGTGCGATGGGGTAATTTGTATAACATAAAGCCTTTAACTATTAGGTTTGATGTGCCGTTTTTTATTAACCGATTACCATATGCCGAAAATGATTATTTTCAATTTAGATGGATGCTAGGAATTAATAAGGCTTTTTAATTATTAATAATATTTCATATGATATTTAACTTTAAATTTTTATTAAAAACTTTAGATTCAAAGATATAATAGAGCATTTTTTAAAATTTAATGAATAGACATTTTTATAAAATATTTTTTATTTTTTCTTTGATCATCGCTTCGGGAAAAAATTTCTATTCGCAAAACCCTGCTGCTTGCAACAATACTCAGAATCTTTGTACTAATGCTCTTTTTAGTTTCTCGGCGAGTGCTGGCACAGGTTTACCTCCCGGCTTAAGTGTCAGCAACCCAATTGGTAATCCTCAGGCAGTAAATGCGGGTTGTATGTTCACTAATGGAGTCAATCCTCAGTGGTTATTATTAAATGTTACAACAACAGGTAATCTTGGTTTTTCATTCGGTGCCTTTGGTTCGGCTTTTCCTCAAGCAGGAAATTATGATTGGATCATGTGGCCATATACACCAAGCACTTGTGTAGATATTTTTAATAACACCATACCCCCGGTTGCTTGTAACTGGAATTGCTCTGGCGGCGGCGGTACCGGAATGGGAACGGTTCCTTTTGGTGCCTTACCATGTAATTTCCAGCCTTCTATACCGGTTGTGCAAGGGCAACAATTCCTAATACTAATTACTAACCCATCAGGGGTAAACACAAACGTTTCCTTTGCAATAACCGGCAGTGCCGCTATTTCCTGTAACCCATTAAAATATCCTAACCTTACGGCTTGCCCCGGACAGTTAGCTGTATTTACTGGCACTTATGTTAATGCCAGTGCAGCCACTTACACACTTTTTCCCGGCGCAATTGTACAAACTAACCCCTCTTTTACTGTAAGCTCTCTGGTTAATCAGGTTTACACAGTTCAGGCCCAAGGTTTAAATAGTTCTGCCATTCCAATTGCAGATCAAACAACTTTTACTTTAACCATCAATCCTGTTATTCCCTTAACAATTACAACCCCAACTAACTTTTGTTATGGAAGTAACGCTCATTTTACTATAAATCCTACCGGCGCAGGTTCTTTTAGTGTAATCGGTCCGGCTTCTCCAACATCTACATTTGCAAACACATCTATTTCCATTCCAAATATTACTACACCAAATAATGGAACTTTTTCTGTAGTTGCAAATTATACTAATGGTTGCACAGGAACGCAAACAACACTGGTAAATGTGGCACCCAATAATTCAATTACGGTAAGCTCGAATACGAATGTGTGTATGAATGGTGCGGTAAATTTAACTTCATCCATGCCAACTGCTACTGCTTATGCATGGACAGGTCCTGGCGCCTATGCATCAGGTCTACAAAATCCAACCCTTCCTGCAATTCAGCCAGCTTCCTCCGGAATTTACACAGTGAGTTCAAATATAAATTTTAATGGCATTACTTGTCCAAAAACAAACACTACACAAATATCTGTAGTGCCAACGAACACCGTTGCTGTTACACCAAATTTTACTCTATGTCAGGGTTCTACTTTAAACTTAACTTCAAGTGCTGCACCGGCTTTTTCTTATTCTTGGAGCGGACCGGGTGCTTATACTTCTTCAACTCAAAATCCGGTAATTGCTTCCATGTTACCAACAGGTTCGGGTAATTACAGTGTTACCGCTTCATTTTCTCTTGGACCATTAACTTGTACAACGGGCGCTGTTTCAAACGTTTCAATAGTGGCTACTTCGCCTGTTACGGTTGCTCTGCCAAATAATATTTGTCAAAATGCTACAGCCAATTTAACGGTTACAACTTCTCCTACTCCATTATCTTATTTATGGTCAGGCCCAAATTCATTTACTTCTAACCTCGTTAACCCAACTATTACAAACATTCAACCTGTTGCCTCGGGTGTTTACTCAACACTTGCTACCTATGCCATTGGCTCTGTTAGTTGTACCACAACTGGTACAAACCAGATCAGCGTTGTGCCAACTTCTACGGTTGCCGTTACACCAAATTTTACTTTGTGTCAAGGCGCAAATTTAAACTTAACTTCAAGTGCTGCACCGGCTTTTTCTTATTCTTGGAGCGGACCGGGTGCTTATACTTCTTCAAGTCAAAATCCTGTAATTGCTTCCATGTTGCCAACAGGTTCGGGTAATTACAGTGTTACTGCACTTTTTACTAATGGTCCTTTAACTTGTACAACGGGTGCGGTTTCAAATGTTTCAATAGTAGCTACTTCGCCTGTTACAGTTGCTTTGCCAAATAACATTTGTCAAAATGCTACAGCCAATTTAACGGTTACAACTTCTCCTACTCCATTATCTTATTTATGGTCTGGGCCAAATTCCTTTACTTCTAACCTCGTTAACCCAACTATTACAAACATTCAACCTGTTGCTTCGGGTGTTTACTCAACACTTGCTACCTATGCCATTGGCTCTGTTAGCTGCACCACAACCGGTACAAATCAAATTAGTGTTGTGCCAACTTCTACTGTTGCTGTTACACCAAATTTTACTCTGTGTCAAGGTTCTACTTTAAACTTAACTTCAAGTGCTGCTCCGGCTTTTTCTTATTCTTGGAGTGGACCGGGTGCTTATACTTCTTCAAGTCAAAATCCGGTAATTGCTTCCATGTTGCCAACTGGTTCGGGTAATTACAGTGTTACTGCGCTTTTTACTAATGGTCCTTTAACTTGCACAACGGGTGCAGTATCTAACGTTTCGGTAGTTGCCACACCTAGCTCAACAATAAATTATTCCCCAAATATCTGTCAAAACTCTACCGCAAATTTTTCTGTATCTGCGCCGGGTGCGATATCATACACTTGGACGGGGCCAAATAGTTTTTCATCAGCCGGTGCAACAGCGTCAATTCCAAATATTCAAACTAACGGCTCCGGAATTTATACAACAACAACCTTATTCTCTATAGGAACAGTGAGTTGTTTAACCAATGCTACAAATTCGGTAAATGTAGTTGGAACAAATAGTGTAAGTATATCAACTAACACGACTGTTTGTGCAGGAGCAACTGTAAATTTAACTTCAAATGCCGCTTCAGCAAATTCGTATTCATGGAGTGGGCCTGCATCTTATACATCGGCAGTGCAAAATCCAACAATTAACGGTATTCTTCCTGCAGGTTCGGGTAATTACACGGCAACGGCTTTTTTTATAAGCAATAACTACACTTGTAACACCACTGCGGTGACAAACGTATCAGTGATAGCGATCCCGCCGCTTACAGTTACTGCAACAAACAGTAATATTTGCATATTTCAAAGTACAACTCTTACTGCAAGCGGAGCCGTAAATTATACATGGACACCTCCGGCAACATTAAGTTCTATAAATGGCACAACCGTATCAGCTAACCCATTAGTAACAACGATTTACAGTATTACAGGTGCCGATGGCAATGGCTGTTTGAAAACAAACACCATTACATTAGTGGTTAACCCTCTTCCAATAATAGCAGTTTCAAATAATACAATGTGTTTAGGAACAAGTGCTCTTTTAACCGCTAATGGAGCTGTTGGTTATACCTGGACACCTTCAAGTAGTTTAACAAATCCAAATAATTTTAGCGTAACTGCAACTCCCAGTGTTAACACAACTTATACTATAACAGGTGTTGACTCAAAGGGCTGCATTAGTAGCACCACTGCAAGTGTATTGGTAAACTCATTGCCCGTGCTAACCATATCAAATCATACAATTTGCAATGGCAACTCTACAAGCATTGCCGTATCAGGTGCCAATAATTATACTTGGTCGCCGGCAACAGCATTAAGCTCAACCAGCTCACCAAATGTTATTTCAAATCCATTACAAACTATAACATATACAGTAATTGGAATGAATTTAAATGGTTGTAAACAAACAACAGTTTCAACCGTTGTTGTTAACCAACTTCCACAAATCCTTATTACATCGCCATCAGTAATTTGTGCCGGACAAAGTACAGTAATAAATGCAAGCGGTGCCCTCACTTACACTTGGAACAATGCATCCATTACACCTTCTATAACAGTTAACCCAATAGTTCCAACGACTTATACTGCAGCAGGTATTGATGCAAATGGATGTATTAATACGGGAACAGTATTATTAAATGTACTCATTCAACCTACTTTAAGTATAACCGGATCTCCTACAGTATGTTTGGGAAATGCATTAACCCTTACAGCATCAGGTGGGTTTGATTATAGTTGGAATACAGGTGGCACTTCAAATGTTGTAACAATAGAACCGCAGGCAAATACAATTTACACAGTGAATTCAGGAACAGCTCCTTGTAATTCTTCAACCATTTTTGCAGTAACAGTTTATACACCTCAAGTCCAAACCCCGTCTGCCGATCCAACTAACATTATATATGGTGCATCAAGCGTTATTCAAGCAAACATCCAAACAGGAAATCCGTTTACTTGGGTATATTCTTCTGATATTAATTGTAACACATGTGCAACAAATACGGTTTCTCCAACTGAAACAACTATTTATACAGTAACTTCTACTGATAATAATGGATGCGTAGTTACCGGTACAGTTTTAGTGCAGGTAGAGATCATATGTGGCGACGCGTTTGTACCTTCCGCATTCAGTCCTAACGGCGATGGCTTTAATGACTATTGGTGCGCATACGGTAACTGTATCGTTTCAATGAATCTTCAACTTTATAACCGATGGGGAGAGAAAGTTTTTGAATCAAATGATAAAAATACGTGTTGGGATGGCACATATAATGGCGTAATGCAAAATGATGCTGTTTTTATTTATCAGTTAACTGCAAAATTTGTTAACGGAGAAAAAATAGTTAAAAAAGGGAATGTGACCTTAAAAAGGTAAGATTAAAATACTGAGGTAAAGTGAAATTGAAAAAAAAATATTTTATAATTTTTTTACTGCTGACAAAAAACATTTTTTGTCAGGACGTTCATCTTACGCAATATTTTATAGCGCCCCAAACAATTAATCCGTCAGCCTTTGGTGTTATTAATTCTTTTGAGGCAGGTCTTCAGTATAAGTCACAATGGAATGCATTTACAAAAGGATTTACTTCTTATTCTGCTTTTGTAAATAAACAACTAACCGAAAATAGCAAGAAGTTTAAAGGATTTTATTCTGCAGGATTAAATTTTGGTTATGATAGATCCGGAGACGGAAAATTAACAACCATTTTTGGCGGCCTGCCAATTAATTATTCATTAAGATTAAATGATAAACAGGTATTAACTTCAGGAGTATCTATTGGTTTTGCACAAAAATCTTTAACAAGCACCAATCTAACCTGGGGATCACAGTTTGATGGCTTTAATTACAATTCAAATTTACCTAATGAAAATAGGAACAAAGAAACCATTGCGAAATTAGATCTTGGTGTAGGAATGGCTTTGATCAGTAAAAACAATGACAAAAAATTTGCTGCAAGTAACGAGTCTTCTAACACGCTAGGTTTTTCGGTTGCGCACATTAATAAACCGAGGTATTCTTTTGATAGAAATAGCAAGGAACGATTGTTAATGCGATTTAATTTATACGAATCTTTTAATTATTGTTTTAGTGGTTCACCATATTCAATATCTCCATCCCTTTTGGTTCAATACCAGGGCAGAGCCAGCGAAGTTATTTTGGGAGGGCAATTTAATTATAAAATGGGTGGAGAATCCTATATCACGGGCATAAAAAAGACATCTACCATTGGCTTTGGAGCTTTTTACAGATATAAGGATGCGTTTGCGTTAAATGCATTTGCTGAAGTGAAAAAAATTATTTTTGGCGTTTCGTATGATATAAATACTTCTAAATTACGTAAAACGTCTAATAGCAGAGGCGGATTAGAAATATTCATAAAAATAAAAAATGCTAATCACCTTTATAAAGGATTTGGTAATTGGTAGGAAAAACAACAATAGCCAAGAAAATTTGAAAAAATAAATCCAGAATAGCTTTTGTTTTCCATTAGATCATCTTCAAGATTTTAACATTATTCTAAAACAAAATAACGTTTTTGATGTTTTATAAAGATATGCATAAACAATAATTTTTATATTTAGACTCAAGAAAAAATTAACTAAAAAAAACAAAAAATATGATACAAAAATTAAGATCATTTTCTGTAGCAATAGCAATTGCTGCTTTAACATCAACTAGTGTAAACGCACAATTAAAAGTACCTGCTCCTAGTCCATTACAAACTGTTAAGCAAGCTTTTGCATTATCAGACATAACCGTTGAATATTCTCGTCCTAGCGCAAGAGGACGTGTTGTTTTTGGCGACGTGGTTCCTTTTGGAAAAGTATGGCGCACTGGCGCGAACAATGCAACTAAAATTACTTTTGGCGAAGATGTGAAAGTAGAAGGAATGGATGTAAAAGCAGGAACTTATGCCATTTACACAATACCAAATAAAGATAGTTGGGAAATTATGTTTTATAAAGACCTAACATTAGGCGGTAATGTTGAAGAATACAAAAAAGAAAATGAGTTAATACGTTTTGTTGTAAAGCCCGTTACCATGAGCGGCGATAAAGTGGAAACTTTTTCAATTGATTTTTCGGAAATGAATGCAAACAATACAAAAATTGAATTGGTATGGGAAAAAACCCGTGTGCCATTTAAAGTTGTAGCGGATATTGATTCAAAGATCATGAAAACGATCGACAACACTATTGTAAAAGACACAAGACCTTATTTTCAAGCAGCTAGCTATTATTACGATAATGATAAAGACTTAAAACAAGCAGCAGAGTGGGCTGATAAGGCAATTGCTAACAATCCAAAAGGATATTGGATCTATATGCTAAAAGCAAAAATTCAAGCAAAACAAAAAGATAGTAAAGGTGCAATTGCTACAGCTGAGCAGGTAATTAAAATTGCTACAGAAGAAAAAGATGACGCTTATGTGTCGCAAGCAAAAAAATTAATTGCAGAGCAAAAGAAATAATTTTACTTCACTCTTCGACTCCGCTCAGAGTGACAAAACAAAAAATCCCGCACTTTACATGCGGGATTTTTTTATGCAATTACTTTTCGTTTATTTAAAAAGAACTGGATGACGAACGCAAATATCATAACCAATAAACAACCTATAACATTCAACCACAAAAAGGCTGTAAGATCAACTATCCAAGCATATACTATAAATGCCTCTGCAAGAATAGCAGCATAAAAAACAGCCGCTCCACCTACTCGTTTCATATAAAAAGCAACCAAAAAGATCCCTAAAATTGTGCCGTAAAATAATGAACCCAAAATATTAACTGCTTCAATTAAATTGCCTAATCTGCTGGCATAAAAAGCTACAGCTATACAAAACAAACCCCATAACACGGTTGCCCATCGCGAAGCCGATAAATAATTTTCGTCGCTTTCTTCTTTTTTAAAAATGCGTTTATAAAAATCTACAACCGTTGTTGATGCCAAAGAATTTAATCCGCTGGCAGTTGAACCCATAGCAGCTAAAAAAATAATGGCTATTAAAATGCCTACTACACCTACCGGCAGTTGCTGTGTAACAAAGGTCAAAAAAACATAGTTGGTATCATTAACATCTGCCTTGGCATAATTTTTTTTCATTAAGGATGTAACCTGTTTTCGTATGTCTGTGTTTTTTTTATCTGCTTCTTGTACTTTAATTCTTGAAGCAGTTATTTCCTTTTCATTATTAGAATGTATGGCATTTACCAACGTATTTACCTCAAATTGTTTTTGAGTATAGGTAGCACGGTATTCATTTTCCAATTGTTTAAATTCCGTTTTGTAAACACTACTCTCAATTCTATCCACTTCTACCTTATTAAAAAATATTGGTGCCTGATGAAACTGATAAAACACAAAAACCAAAACGCCAATTAATAAAATAAAAAATTGCATTGGTATTTTTATTAAACCATTCATTACTAAACCTAAGCGGCTTTGAGTTATTGAACTTCCTGTTAAGTAGCGTCCAACTTGCGACTGATCGGTTCCGAAATATGAAAGCTGAAGAAAAAATCCTCCTATTATTCCCGACCAAATATTATATCTGTTATTTAGATCAAAATTAGTATCAATAGCATTTAGCTTATTCATTTTACCTGCAATGTGCAATGCATCCGTAAAACTTACATTCTCCGGCAGTAGATGAATAACCATATAGGCCGCTAAAAACAATCCGCCAAAAATGATGCTCATTTGTAAAACCTGAGTATAGGAAACAGCTTTAGTGCCTCCATAAACGGTGTAAGCAATTACAACCAATCCGTTAAAAATTATGGTGTAAAAAACATCTACTCCTAAAATGGTGGATAGAATAATTGCCGGAGCATAAATTGTTATTCCTGTTGATAAGCCTCGTTGCAATAAAAATAACAAGGCAGTAAACGATCTCGTTTTGTTATCAAACCGCTTTTCTAAAAACTCATAGGCAGTGTAAACATTTAGTTTATGAAAAATAGGGATGAACGTAATACACAAAACAACCATTGCCAACGGTAATCCAAAATAAAATTGCACAAAGCGTAAACCATCGCTATAGCCTTGCCCGGGTGCAGAGAGAAAAGTAATGGCACTTGCCTGAGTGGCCATAACAGATAAACCTACATGATACCAAGGCAGCTTTCTATCTGCTAATAAATACCCTTCAATATTTTTTGTACCACGGCTCTTCCATACCCCGTAAAGAATAATAAATAAAAGCGTGATGCTTAAAACTAACCAATCAATTAAACTCATTTAAAATATTGGGTAAAAATATAAAGGAAAATGATAACAGCACCTAGAACACCAATAACTGTGGCGTACACACTACTCCATTTTTTAAAGATACTTTTCATCTGTATAATATCAATTTTGAGGAAGACTTAAAAGATTAACAAATAATCTATACGCACCAGTAATACCGGCAGGAAGCTCTCTGAAAAAAGCTAAACCGGTGTACGCAAAATTTCCTTTGCCATGTTTAGCAATAATTAAACTTCCGTCGCTTGCTTTTTCGCCGGGATCTTTAATTGAAAAAATTGGTTCATATTGTTTGTCAATTTCGGTTGCAAAATAAATGCCACGTTCCTGTACCCAGCCATCAAAATCTTTTACAGTAATTTTATTTGGAAAATTTAAAACAGAATGTTTTTCGTTTACGAACATCATTTCTGCTTTTTCATCCGTAACCCTATCTCTAGAAATAGTAAAAGGGTATGGACCAATATTGGCCTTTACCGGGCCAATTCTATTATTTGTATTATACTGAACAATTAAATTACCACCATTCTTAACATAATCCATTAATTTAGAATAGTGAACTTGTAAGCGGTCGTTTGTGTTATAAGCCCTTATACCGCTAACTATTGCATTGTATTTAGATAAATTTTCATTCACTAATAATTCATCTGTTAAGAGGGTAACGTTATACCCAATTTGTTTTAAGGCTGCCGGTACATCATCCCCTGCACCCTGAATATAACCGATGTTGTTTCCGGTTTTTTTAAGATCTACATTAATTAAACCTGCCTCCGCATCACTTAATATAAATTGATATGGAATATGATCGTACTCTATTCGCTTAATACTTTTATTAAATCGAGTATTATCATCGGTAGTTACAGATGCTTCTAATTTACCTGAAGGCGCATTTTTCTCGGCAGTAATAGTTGCCTCAATTACAATTTCATCACCCTTGTTTTTTAATTTGATCAAAGGATCTTTAATGGAAACATTCCAGCCATTACTAGCTTTCAGATCTAACTTTCCGGAGAAATTTGTCTGGTTTGCTTTAACAGTTAATTGAATTAATTTAGGATTTGAATCACTAAACACAAAAACTTTTTCGGAAATATTTACCGTTACCGGAGGTAAAATTTCAAACGGACGATAAACTTCGCCTTTAACAGGATCGGTAGATTTATAAACCAAAGCGCGCGAAACTTTTAAATTAAGATCTTGTATGGTTATATCAAACATAACTTTTTGCGATGCATCATTCTCGGGTTTACTTATTAAAGAAGCATTATTAACCGTATAAATTCCAACATCGTGTTTTTCGTTTAACCAATATGGATTGGAATAAGGAGTTGCCGCAGAAATTTTTTCTTTGCGCTTGAACGTGTACATTTCGTTTTGTTTTAATACAAGTGCCGTAGTTGTATCGCTTTGTAAGAATTGTACACTATTTAATTTAACTACATTTTTATTTCGGTTTAAAACTTGAGTAGTTACAACAATTTCTTGCCCGGGAATTCCAATAAAATCAGAGGCAAAACTCTCTAACCACAAACCCGAACAAGCAAACAATACAAGTTCGGTTTCTTTTAATTTTTGTTTTTTCCAGTAATTCAATTTTGGATCCTTATCATCCAATCCTTGCAACTGCTTATAAATACTCACCAATTCGGGTATACTGTTTTCGGGAGATTGTGCATCAAATTTTTTAATGCAATCCTCAATTGATCGTTGAATTTTTTCGGCACCTTTAAATTTATTCCAATTCGTATTTACACCAACAAACAGATCAGTTTTTGCGCTATCGCCTTTTAATAATTTAAAATACTCCAAGTTAGAACCTCTTTGTTTACTTGAACCAAATCCTTGGCTTTTATGCATGGAACGACTTTCGGCAGCTATCTCGCCATAACTTTTTCCCAATAAAGGATTAAACACTCCTACATCGATCTTTAATTGATCTGGAGCAGTCGTATTTGTTCCACCAAAATTAAATGTGTTCCAAAAAATACGTTTTGCTTGCCACACTTCGGTATATTTTAATTGTTCAGGAAATCGTTTGGGGTCGGCAGCCGCATCAAAAGCTTCAACGGCAAGTAATGCGGAAGCAGTATGGTGACCATGTCCACCCTCACCGGTTGTAGGAAATCTACAGATAATCACATCAGGTTTAAATCTGCGAATAGTTAAAACAACATCAGATAAAATACTGTCTTTGTTCCAAAACGTAAACGTTTCTTCAGGATTTTTAGAATAACCAAAATCATTTGCACGGGTAAAAAACTGTTCTGCCCCGTCTGTTCTACGAGCAGCCAGTAATTCCTGAGTGCGTATCAAACCAAGCGCTTCACCTTGCTCTTTGCCAATTAAGTTTTGTCCACCATCTCCGCGTGTTAAAGACAAATAACCGGTTTTTAATTTTTTTTCATTAGCCAAATAACCTAATAAGCGTGTATTCTCATCATCAGGATGCGCTGCCACATACAAAACACTTCCAACAGTGTTTAATTTTTTTAAGTTTTGAATTATTTCGGCAGAGTTAAGTTGCGTGCTTACTTGAGAAAATAAATTTAAGGCTAAAAAGGTTGGCAATGCCAATAGTAATTTATAGTTGATCATACTAATTTTAAACAAGTCTTGAAGATAATAAATAAAAGTAAAAAAATGTCTTTTAATTATAACAACAAAAACTTTTTAATGTTTAATGAAATTAGTTGTTAAGCTATACCGATAAATCAGTAGTTAAGGTAACTAAATTTAGATGAATGGTAGGTACTAAGAAAGCTATATAATTCCTTTTTGTTTAAGCCCGATAAAGAACAAATTCAGGATCGACCAGTAAAAAAAATTATTTATTCTTTTTATTTTTCTTTTTAAAAAAGCCTCGTAACAATATGTTATTACTAGCGGCATTCATATTTTGTTTAAATCCACCTGCGCCTTGTTTAATGCTGATAAGAGCCTGATCAACATTTTCAGCCAAAACAGTATCCATGAATAATTTTCCAATTGTACCTTTACCTTCTCTTATATTTTGGGTAATTGCAGAAAGGTTATCGGTAATATTTGCTGCATTATCACTAGAAACTTTTATTTTAAATAAAATATCATCCATAGTAATTGGTTGAGTTGTTTCAATAATGTCGTCATTAGAGAGCATTGGCATACCCGGTGCGCCAGGTATAATTAAAATTAATTTATTTCCCATTAATCCATCAGAACCAATGATCGCTTTTGCATTTTTTTTTATGAATTTTCTGGAATCGTCATTGATCAACATATCCACTTTTACTGTAGAATCTGTTATTTGTTGAATATTATCGATAATACCAACATTGATCCCTGAAAAACGAACATTATTTCCGATCTGAAGACCGCTAATATCTTTAAATATGCCGCTAATTTGAAATGTGTTGCTAAATAATTGTTGCCTTTGTCCAATTAAATATATTCCAGCAATAAATGCTGTAACACTAATTGTGACAAATATTCCGAGTTTCATTTTATTACCAGTTGATTTTTGCATGAATTTTTTTTTATGTTATTTGAAAAATGAATGCACCCATTCATCGTTTAATTCGGACAATTCTTTAAAAGATCCTTCGTTAATAGCCGTTCCGTTTTTAAGAATGATCATTCGGTTTGCTGTAATACGTGCGCACTCCATATCATGCGTAATGATAATAGAAGACGTATTATATTTTTTTTGAATATCCAAGATCAGGTTACTAATTTCTTTTGAGGTAATGGGATCGAGTCCTGTTGTTGGTTCATCGTAAAGAATAATTTCAGGTTTTAAAATTAATGTGCGAGCAAGCCCTACCCGTTTCCTCATGCCTCCTGAGAGTTCTGAAGGCATATTATCAATTACATCTTCAAGTCCAACATTTCTTAATGCTTCTTCAACAAGTTCATTTATTTCTTCTTTTGGTTTTGATTTTAGATCGCGAAGAGGAAATTCAAGATTCTCTCTAACGGTCATTGAGTCGTACAATGCAGCGCTTTGAAAAAGGAATCCAACTTTTTTTCTCAATAGATTTAACTCTTCGATTTTTAATTCAGAAATATTTTTTCCAAGTATATTAACTTTTCCTTCGTCAGGTTCTATTAATCCGACCAAACATTTTATTAAAACAGATTTTCCGCTTCCTGATTTTCCTAATACAACTAAATTTTCACCTTCTACCAGCTTAAGGTTCATATCCTTTAAAACATGGTTATTTCCAAAAGATTTATTTAAATGTTCTATTTCAGCAACTGTTTTTTTCATTTACTATCTGCTAAATAAGCTGGTTACTTGTACTGCTATCATATCTAAAATAAAAATGAATAGGGAGCCGAAAACAACGGCAGAATTTGCTGCCTTACCAACACCTTCGGTACCTTTATTAGAATTATACCCTTTATAACAACTAATTAACGCTACTGCAAAACCGAAAAAAAATGTTTTGATGATTCCAGGAAAAACATCAGTAAAAGAAAGTTTATCAAACACTTGGGCAAAGAATAAACGAAAACTTACATCCCCTTCTAAATTAACACCAATATAAGCGCCATAAAGCGAAATAGCATTCGCTGCAGAAACCAAAACCGGAAGCATAACAGTAGCGGAAACAATGCGTGTAACAACAAGGTACTTAAAAGGATTAATTCCGGAAACCTCCATTGCGTCGATCTGCTCCGTCACCTTCATAGAAGCCAATTCAGCACCAATACCCGAACCAACCTTACCGGCAAAGATCAGAGCAGTGATAACAGGACCAATTTCGCGAACTATTGAAACTGCCACCATTGCAGGAAGCCATGATTCAGCGCCAAATTGTGCCAAAGTTGGTCGAGATTGAATGGTAAGGACCAAACCCATTATTAGACCGGTAATTGCCACTAATGGAAATGACTTATACCCTATTAAATAAGATTGCTTAACAAACTCATTAAACTCATAGGGTGGTTTTATTACCTCTTTAAAAAAACGAAAAGTAAATTTGGTTAAAAGCGTAATTTCTTCAAAAAATTCTTTTAGATGTTTAACAAAAGAATTTTCTGTTGACCTGAGCTCTCTCACAGGATTTACTTTTCCGTTTTTATTTGTTTCGATTGGCATTATTTTAAATTAAAAATTAATTTAAATATCTTCTTAATATCCAGGCAATCGTTTCGTGTTGTTCCATTAAACCGGTTAAATAATCAGCAGTACCTGCATCATTAAATTTATTACCACATTCTTCAATGTTCTTGCGTAATTCTATAATAACTGATTCATGATCTTTAAGTAATTCTTTTATCATTTCATTAGAAGAAGGATACTTATCAGGATGTTCTTTAATTGTTGCTAGTTTTGAGAACTCAACCATTGTGCCTATTGTTTTATGACCTAACTTGCCAATACGTTCAGCAATTTCGTCGATCGATTCTTCTAATTGCTGATAATGAACTTGAAATAATTTATGTAGTTCCATGAAATTTTCACCCGCTACATTCCAATGCGCTTTTCGAGTTTTTACATAAAGTGTCATTTCGTTAGCTAAAACAATTGTTAAAACTGACGATGTGCTTTTTAAGTGTTTTTCTGATATTCCAATGTTTGGTTTCATTTTATTTATTTTTTAGATTTATAATTATTGTTAATTCAAAACTTAGTTTTTTATTCGTTTTTAGGCAATTACTAATTTCTTATTACGGATATCTATTAAATTATTATGATCCATATAGATCAACGCTAATTGAATTGTCAACATTTTTTGTTGGTCAATATTTAGGAAACTACATTTATTTTTTAGAACATAATTATAAGTATCAATAGCTTTTTTTTCGCCATATTCACATGATGAAAGAATAACTCCTCTATTATTACAAGTAAGTGCAGCCTTTAGATCCATCCATACTCTAAAAAATTTACCAATAATTTTAGTTCTACCTTCAGGCATTCCTCCCAACTGCAAAACTTCACTTATCGCTTCGATATTGCATTTTTTACTTGTTTGTATGAAACGAAAAAATAATATCACTAATTCTTTGTCCTTAGTTTCTTTTGAAGCCGTTTCGTAACCTTCTATCCTATCATTATTAATTCCAATAACTTTGTTTAATATTCTAATAGTCTCCTCGTTTTTCATAACCTATTATTTTAAAAATTAATACTAAATTCTGTAAGGCAAAAGTGTATATTATACTGTATATGTGTTTTACATAACAATTTAAATATGTTACATTATTCACACATAAATAACTAGCTTAAATAAAAAACCCATCATTATAAAAATATAATGATGGGTTTTTATAGTTCAAATTATTATTGTTATTGTTGAGATATTAATCTACCAGACTGAATAGATTTACCATTTTCAATAATTTTGTAAAAATAAATACCGGATACAAGGTCATTCGTTGCTATTGAAGTAATTTGCTTATTAATAGTTGTACTAATAACTAATTCGCCTAAGATGTTATAGATCATCACTTCAGCCTTATTATCGGTTAAAGAACCAGTTAGATCAATAGTTATTGATGAAGTAAATGGATTAGGGTAAATAGAGATTGCTTTATTTGAATTACTGTTATTTAATTCACCAACTCCTGTTGGACCCGCACAAGCTGATGGAATGGTAACTGTCATAGCAGTTGTAGTTAATGCACCATTAGTAGTAAGTGCTCTACCATCCAAAACAACACCTGTGTTAATTGCCCCTACTGCACCGTTATTACAAATTATTGTTCCTTTAAAAACTGAGTAATTATTAATACTAACAGCTCCTTCAATTTTCCAATACACATTTTTTGCTTGTGTTCCGTTAATTAATTTCACTTTCGCATAAGTACTTGTGGTAAGCGCACCGTTTATTTTAATAACGAATACTGCATTTGCATTACCTAATCCATTTAGATAAAGAGAATCAGTAAATACAGTTGCTGCGTTTAATAAATAAGTATGAGGAGTTAATACCAGGTTATTTCCAAATTGTACAGGATACAATAATTCAATGTCATGAGATAATGTATTCAAATAATTATAGGCAAATAATAAATCTGTTGCACACTGAGCTGTAGATGGATCAGGAATAGCATGAATTGTTCCGGTAACTAATAAAGGATTAAAACCGGTAGTTGAAGCACTATTGCTACCTATATCTCCAGTTACCGTTGTGATACCTGAATTTGTTACTGCTCCGTTCGTTGAAAATAATGCATAACACGCCGCAGTACCAAGTACTGGAGCTGTTGGTCCATTAAGAACCGGGCTACCACAACCAATTGGGGTATAAGCAAAAACACCATCAACAGTTACAGCACCACTAATAGAAAACGCTCTTCCCTCAAGTGTATCACCGGTATTTAAGTTAATTGCTGCGTTATTAGCAATAAAATTACCTCTTAAAGTAGATCCTGAAGCGCAACTAATTAATCCTTCAACTTTCCAAAAAACATTACATGCTTTTGCACCATTAATTAATTTAATCTTAGCTGAAGCATTTGTAGATAGAGAACCATTAATTTGAAAAATAAATACAGCATTTGCGTTTCCTTGTGCATTTAATGTAAGATCTAAATTTAAGGTTGCTGCACTAGAAATAGAATAAGTTCCTGCATTTAAAATTTGTCCGTTTCCTAATAAAGGTGCCGGGAAAAATGTTGGTACAACAGCATTTAATTGGTTGTATGCAATTAATAAGTCCGTTGAACATAGTGCACTAGTAGCATCCATGTCATGCATTCCACCATTCACATTGCCAAAGGCTGTACTTGAGCCATTGTTTGTTCCTACATTTCCTGTGATCTGAGAAATACCCATGTTGCTTACAGCCCCATTTGAAGAGAATAATACAAAATTTGATGCAGTACCAAGATTGATCGTTTGTCCGAAAGTTGTCTTGGGTAAAGTTAAAAGTGCGCTTGTAGCGACAATAAATAATAGTTTTTTCATTTTGGTTAAATTTTTATTTGTGAATGAATTTTCACAAAACAAAGATGAGCAACACTTAACTGTTGTATGTTACATAAGTTTTATAATAAGTTACATTATTCACACATGCTTATAGTATTGTATTATATAAATCAAAAAAACAAGGGCTGCCAATTGGGCAACCCTCGTTTAATATTAAATAAAATATAATTATATTTTATTTTTATTCAGTGGTTAATAATGCTGATTTTGTAGCATTGCCATTTTTTATAATTATAAATTCAGTACGTCGGTCTTTTTGAAATTCTTCTTCAGAACAAGTTGAAACAACTGTATCCTCGCAAGCGCAACCGCCGGTTAATTTCGATTCGCCATAACCTTTACCTGTAATTCGCTCAGGATTAGTAATTCTAGATTTAATATACCAGGCCGGTGTTTTTGCTCTTTTATCTGATAACACCATATTATATTCTATAGAAGCCCTGCAATCTGCGTAAGCATTTAACTGCACTACCATTTCAGGATATTCGTTCATGATCTTAACAATTTTAGCTAATTCGATCTCAGCATCCGGACGGATATTATATTTGTCTACATCAAAATAGATAGTTTTCAATTCTAATATTTTCCCTAGATCGGCACCTACAATTATTTTTTTTGCAATAACCTCTTCCTTTTTAAGAAGTGTAACATCAGCTTTTACAATAAATTCTTTTGCACGAGTATCCGTTAATGTAACTCCTTCAACGTAACTAGGTTTATTACCTGTTAACTTAAAGTTTTTATCCGAATCAACCAAAAATGTAAACGCTCCGTTAGCTTTTGTAGTGCTTGAATCTAGCATCTTTCCTTTATCATCAAACAAAATAATTGCTGTGTTAGGTAATATATTTTTAGAATTATCTAATGCAAGACCTTCTATTTTTTTACCAATATCTAATTTTAATAGATCTACAGTATAAATATCATCTCCACCTTTACCGCCAATTCTATTAGAAGAAAAATAACCAAGGTTTAATTTATCATTAATTATTGCCGAGAAATCGTCGTACTGCGTATTTAAAGGAAACCCTGCATTACGAACTGTACCAATTTTAGTATCGTTCATTGCGCACATAAAAATATCTAAACCACCTAAACCAAACCTACCATTAGAAGAGAATAACAGAGCTTGATTGTTTTCTTGATAAAAGGGAAACAATTCATCACCCTCGGTATTTATTTTATCGCCCAAGTTTTCAGATTTTCCCCAAGTGCCTTTTTCGTCTTTTGTGATCCTGTAAATATCTGCTCCACCAAAACCACCCGGCATATCACTTGAAAAATACATTGTATTTCCGTTAGCTGTTAAACACGGATGTCCAACTGAATATTCCTTGCTGTTAAGTATAAAAGGTTCTGGGTCTGACCAATTGCCATCTTTATACGTGCTAAAATTAATTTGTATTCTAACTATAAGTTCTCTTTTTTTAAGATCATAATTATTATTGGTGTATGCTATAAAATTACCGTCGTTACTAAAACTAGCCGGACCATCATGCATTTTACCATTAAAAGATTTATCAAAAATTTCAGCTGTTTTTAATTGGCCTCCATCAACTTGAGATACATACAGATCTAAAAATGGTTTTCTATTCCAGTTATAAGTTTTTTCAGTTCCGGTTGGATTTGCTCCACTTGATGAAAAAACAATTTTATCTTTATAATAACAAGGACCAAAATCGTCGGCTGCCGAGTTTATATCCAATTGCACAATTTTATATTTACCATCTTGATTAGATAATTTACTTAATTCACCTTTATGTGCTTTATAATCCTTAGCACGCAAATCGTTTGGACTTAATTCGGCAAATTTATCCAAATGCATATTGGCTTCATCATATTTACCATTGGTTTTTAAGTTCATTGCATAATTATAGTGATCAATTGGTAAAACCCCTTCAGGAGAGCTAAGTAATTTAAGATACACCTCTTCTGATTTGGCGTTTTGATCCATATTATGATAACTTTCAGCTAATTTGCGTTGGCCCTCAACAGTAAGTTGTTTAGCATGGGTGTATGATTCAATTGCTTTATCAAAAGAATAAACAAAGGCGTATTTATCTCCTTTTAATTCATCACTTGATTTTTTTTGCGCAATACCATTCATACTTACTAGTAAAATAATGGGTATAAATATTTTTTTCATGATTTTATGTTTTATTAAAAATTTAAAAATGTCTTGGTGAGTGAATTTGTTTTTTATCAAAAGTCAGGAAATCATATCTTAATATAACTTCATGACTGCCCTGATTATACTTTCCTGTTTTTAAACCATACGACCAATCGAATGAGTATCCAAGATGAAGCTGCTCAGTTATATTAAAACCAATTAAACCACCAAAAGCGTCGCCTGTACGAACCATAGCACCAACTAATAATTTCTTCATAAAAATAAATGATGCGGTAACATCCCCTTGTATTGGAGCAGCCGCGGTTACTTTTACAAACGTTGTAGGTTTAAAAGCTACATTTTCTGAAAGATTAAAAACAGCGCCAGCGATAAAAAAGTAGTGTCTTTGTTCTTTTCCTATTAAAGTTGTTCCGTTAGATAAATCAATTTTTGAAATGTTATTCTGTACCAAATAAGGAACTGAAACACCCGCATAAAAACGTTCTCTTGAATAATAAATACCTGCACCAAAATTTGGTGTGATCTTATTATTAATATTGTTTTGAAATGCCGGATCGTTTTGATCTCCTATTTGCAGAGAATTTAGGTTTGCTTGAAATATGTTAGCACCTGCACTTATTCCTAGTGCTAATTTCGATTTTTTTGTCAAGGTCATTCTGTAGGCAAAATCTGCAAAGACAGATGTTTTATTACTCGACCCGATCTTATCATTCATAACAGCTAAGCCTAATCCAAAATGATCATTCTTTAAAGGAGAGTGAAGCGTTAAAGATTGTACAATTGGCGCTCCTTTAAAATCAACCCACTGTGAGCGGTGTAATGCTGTAACAGTTATTGCATCTCTACTTCCGGCGTAACCAGGATTAACCATTAAAGTATTATACATGTAATGGGTATACATTGGATCTTGCTGCGCATGAAGAGTAAAACCACTCAATGCTGATGCTAATACGAATGTTATATTTTTAAATGTTTTCATTTTGTTTTTATTTATTAAGATTTTACGATTATTTATTTATTATCTGTTTAAATAGATAGTTCCTTTTAAAATTTTAGAGCTATCACCTAAGTCAAGAACGTAGAAATAAATTCCAATTGGTAATTCATCGCCACCCACTATTACTCCATTTTGGGCTTTTCCATCCCAATTATTTTGATAAGGATTTGCTTCAAATACTTTATCTCCCCAACGATTGAATATTGTAATAGAATTTGAAGGATATACATCAAGTCCTCTAATAAAAAACACATCGTTTATTCCATCACCGTTTGGCGAGAAGCCTTCAGGAATAAAGAAATCAATAGTTGAACATTTGTTAACTTCTATAGAAACAGTGGCTCTTTCAGAAACACAATTGTTACTTGAAACGATCAATGTATACGATCCGGCATCTGCAACTGTAGAATTTAAAATTATTGGATTTTGATCTGTAGAAGAATATCCATTCGGTCCAGACCATGTATAAGTTCCTCCAACAATAGTTTGTGCTATTAAATTAATTGGACTGTTAATACAAACTGTAGAATTGCTACTAGCTATTGCAACAGGTATAGTACTTAAAGACAAAGAAACAAAAACAGAAGTATCATTGGGTGCACATGTAGCTGTAATAACAACATTATAATTTGAAGCAACATCAGCGATACTTATGGGATTAATAGTAAGTGTTGCTGAAGTAGCGCCGGAAATATTTCCACCGTTAATTAAATTTATAATTCCTTTTCTCCACTGGTATGATAAACCACTGCCTGTTGCTGCAGAGGCAAAACTCACAGAATTTCCGGAACAAGCCGTTTGGTTTACAGGTTGGGATGTTATAATGATACTATTAATAGATAAAGAAACGTTTACTGAAGTATCATTTGGAGCACAAGCTCCTGTAACGATAACATTGTAATTAGAAGCAACATCAGAAATAGTTACAGGATTGATAGTAAGCGTTGCAGATGTAGCACCTGAAATATTTCCACCATTAATTAAATTTACAATTCCTTTTCTCCATTGGTATAATAAACCACTACCGGTTGCTGAGGCAACAAAATTTACAGAATTACCAGCGCAACCAATTTGGCTAACAGGTTGCGAGGTGATACTAGGATTGTTTATTGATAAAGAAACATTGTTAGAAGTATCATTAGGAGCACAAGCACCTATTATTACTAAATTATAATTAGAAGCCACATCAGAAATATTTACAGGACTAATTGTAAGAGTTGCTGTATTTGCTCCAGAAATATTTCCTCCGTTAATTAAATTTATATTTCCTTTTCTCCATTGGTAATTTAAACCACTACCTGTTGCTAAGACATTAAAGCTTACCGAATTTCCGGGACAAGCCGTTTGATTAGATGGTTGTGAAGTTATATTTGGATTATTAAGTATTAAAGAAACACTTGCAGAAGTAATACCAGGTAGACATCCTCCAGTAACAACCACATTGTAATTAGAGGCCACATCAGAAATACTAACAGGACTAATTGTAAGAGTTGCTGTATTTGCTCCGGAAATACTTCCACCATTAATTAAGTTTACAATTCCTTTTCTCCATTGGTAAGTTAAACCTGTTCCTGCTGCCGCAGTAGTAAAACTCACTGAATTACCGGGGCAAGCCACTTGATTTAAAGGCTGTAAAGTAATACTAGCAGAGGTATTTATAACTAAAGAAATATTTGCAGAAGTATAACTAGCCGCACAACCACCACTTATAATAAGATTATAATTAGATGAAGCATTAGAAAGACTAACCGGGTTAATTGTAAGTGTTGCCGTAGTTGCACCAGAAATACTTCCTCCATTTATAACTGGAACAAGCCCATTCATCCATTGATACGTTAATCCCGATCCAGAAGCGTTTACTGAAAAGCTAACAGAACTTCCGGCGCACACTGTTTGACTCATAGAAGGACCATTAATAACATTTATTGAAGAAGGTATTGTAACGGTTACTGCCGAAGTGCCTAAAGCACCTGTAGTTGTTAGAGCTCTTCCTTCAAGTAAAACACCCGCTGCTAAATTCATTGCAGCGTTATTACAAATAATAGTCCCTTTAAATTTTGAATTAGTATTTATACTAACAGCGCCATCAACTTTCCAATACACATTTTTAGATTGCGCACCGTTAATTAAAATAATTTTAGAATTTACACTAGTAGATAAAGCACCATTAATTTGAATTACAAAAACTGCATTAGGATTGCCCTCGGCGTTTAAATAAAGTGAATCAGTAAGTGTAACTGCCCCGTTTAATAAATATGTATGAGGGGTAAGAACTAAATCGTTACCAAATTGCGCGGGAAATAATAATAAAATATCATTTGGTAATGTATTTAAATAAGTATAAACATTAAGAAGATCCGTTGCGCATTGTGCAGTTGAAATATCAGGGATTGGATGAATAGTACCAGTTACAAATAATGGATTATAACCGGTTGTAGTACCATTATTGGTTCCAATATCACCGGTTACATAAGTTATTCCAACATTGGTAACCGGACCAATAGTAGAGAACAGAGCATAACAAGCCGTTGAAGCAAGTGCCGGAGGAAGTGGACCAGTTAAAACCGGACTACCACAACCTATTGGCGTATAACCTAGTATTTGTGTTACAGTAACAGCTCCATTAATAGAAAGAGCTCTACCTTCTAAAGTATCACCTGCATTCATATTAATCGCAGCATTGTTTGCTATAACAGTTCCCCTCATTTTGGTTCCTGCCGACATACTTACTAATCCTTCAACCTTCCAAAAAACATTACATGCTTTTGCGCCATTGATCAATTTCACTTTTGAATTAACGTTAGTTGAAAAAGCGCCTTGAATTTGAAATATAAAAACGGCATTAGGATTACCTTGACCATCTAATATTAGATCTAAATTCAAAACGGCTGGACTTGCAATTGAATATACACCAGCGTTAAGAATTTGTCCGTTACCTAATAATGGAGCCGGAAAAAAAGTTGGAACGGTTGCATTTAATTGATTGTATGCGATCAATAGATCGGTAGCACATTGGGCGCTTTGAGGCCCACCGGCATACATATTACCGTCAACATTTCCAAAGCCGCTTATAGCACCGCTATTTGCACCGACGTGCCCGGTAAGATGAGTAAGGTAAGTGATGCCGGAGTTTGTAACGGCGCCAACAGAAGAAAAGAGAACGAAATTTGCAGACGTTCCTAAATTAGGAGCCTGTGCATTAATTACATTTGGTGACAAAAACAGGAGTAATCCTGCAAATGAGTTGAGTAGTTTAATTTTCATTTTGGTTAGATTAAATATTGAATTTATTTTCATGAAACAAATGTGGCAACTAAACGCTAGGTTTCACTTACACAACTTTTGCAAAAAGTTGCATGATTCACACATTAAAAAATTGTTGATTTTGTTATATAAGAAATAGAAAATAAATAAATTAAATCACCTTTTACAAAGTGTTATTATTTTCCTTGCGATTTTTTTTGTATTTATTTCGCGGCGAAGTATTATTGAGTTCCTTAATTCTTTGATAGGCGTTAAGTAAAGATTTAGGAAATTCGCCTTTATATTCTATTTTATAACATGAATAACCATTGTATGGAATAACAGACCTATCGCTAAGTATTTTTATTTGCTTTTTAATATCTTCATTTTTAAAATATGTAATAAACGTCTTAGCTCTCTCTTTAATTAATGCAGCATACTTTTCATTCACAACATATGCTCCAATAAGTCTTGTACACTTTTCTTGTATTGTAAATACCAATGGTCCAGTAGTATGTTTATTTAAATATTTGATGAATATGGAATCTTTAACAGACATTCTTTCAATATTTAAGAGGTCACTTATTGATAAGGAATTGACCTGTTTATTATTTTTTATTGAATAATATTTTTTCTTTGCCTCAAAAAAAATAATGTATTCCTTTTCTTTAGCTTCATAATTTTGCGGATGAATTATAATAGAGGTATTTGGATTTTTGGATAAGAACTTGGCCATATTTTTTATGACCTTCACTTCACTTGGTTGAATTAAATTTGTACCGATTTGCCATGTTAGTATTAATGAATTTTCTATCTCACTCTCTATATTTTTAACTTTTAATCTATACGGAGTTGTTGGAGGTTTTACTAAAATATTTTTAATTGCATCAAACAAAATATCTTTCAATTGAAATTTAGGATGATTCAAATTTCCGGTAATTGGAACTTGGTAATCAATAACATTACCGCGCTCACGGACCACATACATGATCAATCTCATAGGAATCCATTTTTGCTTTTTATTTTTTAAACGATTTCCAACCCTTGGGTCAATTATTATCAAGTGATTGTTGCTGTTTATGATGCCATTTTTTACATTCCAAGATCCATTCAATTCAGCCGTTCCCCTATCAAGAGGAAAAGAGGTTATTGGTATAATATAAGGATTGAACATGGCAATAGGTAAATTATTAAAATCATAAAGCATATTAAAATCCTTTGGATCTTTTGGATTAATACTTAGGCTTACATACATATTACCATAAGGTTTAATGTTTGTTTTAGCGTTTATTTTAACACGTTCGCGATCTTTATTAACCGAGTCTGCAGTAATAGTAAGCGGATTTAATTCAATTGAAAATTTTTCATTCTTAGAAAAATCATTAAACTTTATATCTGCATTGTAAATTGCTAATCTATCTACTTTGTAATTACTCTTAAATAGGTTTCTTGAAATAGTTTTTACGTAATTTGCAATTTCGATGATAAGATTAAATTTAGCACTATCTGCATTTGCAGCAGAAATATTAGAACCTTTTTTTCCAAAAATAGTTTGTAAATTATCTAAATAATCATAACGCTCATATTTTAAGTATGGATGAACGAGAGAAACTGAATCGTAGGAATATATAAATTTACTTGGGCTAATTTGTTTTATTGCTAAATTAAAATTATCAAAAGAAACATAATCTTCTTTAGGATTTTTACCGAAATGGAAATCACTAATTGCCAATGTGCCAGAAGTAGTAACTTTTTCTTTGTACCTGAAATTTCCTTTTGATCTCATATCTGCATTTAGAATAGCAGAAAAACTTCCATAATTGGCAAGTGCTTTAAGATACTGCTCAACAATGTTCATACTAAAATTATGAACCACTGTATTTAGTTTGTAATCGAGTGTTTTTAAATTAATAGTACAATTTGCCTTAACATCACCTGTTCCAATACCGGAAATAAATGAAAATTTTGCTGCAATTGTATCCGAATCCCAGCGTTTTCCTGTACTTTCAATATTAACATTTTTAATAAAATAGTTTATGGGTGTAATTTTTTCACGGTAATAAAATTCTCCATCATTTATTTTTACATTTAAAATATTAAAATGGATCGGTTCTTTATTTGCGGATAGCGTGTCTTTCGTTGAAAATTTTTCAATCAGATCAGTAAAATTGAAAAGCTTTTTATTTTGAATAATTATTCCACGAGGATGATCTAATTGCAGTTCGCTTATTTCGTATTTTTTCGAAAGAAGTTTAAGCATGTTGAAGTTGATATTTAAATTCTGAATAGAAATAAAAACACTATCACTTTTAGATTCAAATATTTTAAGATCTTTAAAAGATAAATAACCGGTATAAGGGTTAACATATACACGATTCATTGTAATTTGACGTCCGGTATATTTTTCATCGTATTTTTCTACCAGATACTTTGTTATAGGAGAAATAAATAAGATTAATGCAATAGCAATTAAAATTAATACAAATAGGGAGATAAGAAACGATTTTTTGGTTTTACTCATTTAATTGTTAGGCAAGTAATTTTATTTTTTTGGATGCTCTAATTCATATTTAGTCAAAAGAGAATTAAGCGATTCGTAATAATTCTGCAATGATTTAATATTTAATTCCGGATTTTTTTCATCAGGAATTGTTACCGGCATTTCTTCTAAATATTTAGACAGCTCGGGATGAGCACTGTGAATAAGTTGAGTGATCTTTAAAATTCTTAAATTCAAATTATTTTCAATTTCAAACTGGGTATAATCTCTGTTTATTTCATTTTTATTCATAATGATTTTTTTGAACTAATTAAACTACTATTATAAAAGAATGGATGAATTTTATTTTTTATTTGAGATCGTAAGATCTTTTAATTCAGTTTCAAGTTCTTGAGTATCTTGATTGATCTTTGTTTTAAATTGTTCTAATTTAAGTTTCATATCAATAATGTATTCATCAATTAGCTTTTTTAAATTATTATTATCATCTTCCAAACGTGTTATCCTTTTAAGCATTTTAGAATCTGTAGCGGTATTGTTTTTAATACGTTTAATTAAATTTTCATTTACTTGTATTCTCTTTTCTATTTCATTTTTTAATTTTGTCCAATCATCAAGATTTTCATTTTTTTTAATGACTGTTTCTTTTACAACATTAGGCACTATTTCATTCTTGCGCATCTCAGTGTCATGAATTAATTGTTTTTCTTCTTTAAATTGATCAAAGGCATCGTCGGCTTTTTTTTCATGAGATTCACATGAGCTGATCAACAAAAATGAAAAACAGCCTGTTATTAGTTTAAATATTAAATTCATAGATATAATTATTTGATTAATTTACTTGTTAAGTTATTCTCAGAGTCCCAACGTTCTAATGTGAAAATCTCTTTATATGATTTAGGTTTTATTCCATGACTTCCTGTGTATGGATGATCGAGTACAATTAAAATAAACAAAAACATTCCAATAACTGCTCCTAACATAGAATTGATCAATAAATGAATTCGAGTATGCTCTATATCAAGAAACATGGCACATAAAAGAGTAATAAAAGCGCCAAACATAATTGGCAACCACATAGTGGAAGGTATTTCGGTATCAATTGATGCGATCCGAAGTCCCCTATATGTAGAAAGTTCATTTAAGTGATTAAACATTTCGGTAACTAATTGGATCTGAAATTGGCTTTTAGGATTTAGATGTTCCATTTCATAAAACACTTTACTAAAAGATTCTGGAGTTTTCCTGCTCAATTGCATGACCTGCATATTAGGCAGTTCCTCATCAATTACATTGTAAACAAAATCAATATATGCTGCCATCAATTTTTTTGAATCGATTGTATCGGGATAAAATTTAATATCGTGATATAATGCTAAAGCAGAACTTCCTTCTTTGCTCACATTACTGTGTGTTTCATTTAATTGTTCCCACACTACTAAAACAACAAAACTTAATAATAAGGCGTAGAAACTTGCAATTGCCAAAAACAAAAAGCCAGTAACTTCGTTATGTGATCGAAGTATTTTTAACTTAACGTAGCGACGAAAAATAAAAGTTCCCAATCCCGCGAAAACAGCTCCAAATAGGATTAAAAATATGAAAAGGAAAACTGAAGGGATTTGAAGTAAATAATAAGAAATTGCCATTATTAAAATTTGTGTTATTAATTTTAACAAAGATGGCTCGCTTTAGAAATTAATATGTTACACTAATTATGTCTATTGTTATATAATTCACACTTTTATTAGTGCGCTATAAATACCTTAAATGCATTTAACTATAACCTTACTCCAATAACCAAAATATCATCTACCTGCTCCATTCCACCTTTCCAATCCTCTATAAATTCATTTAAGTGTTTTTCCTGCTCACACATTGGTTTATGCTGTATATCAAGTAAGATCTTTTTAAATAATTTTGTCATTAGTTTTTTTCCGGAATTCCCACCAAACTGGTCAGCATACCCATCTGTTGAAATATAAAATGAATCTCCTTCGTTTAATTTAAATTCATGACTATCAAAATACTGATTATCATCTGTAAATCCGCCAATTGCTTTTTTTGTTGCTTTAATCTCTTCGATCACTAAATCATCCTTACGAATGATCCAAAGTGGTCTATTTGCACCTGAGTATCTAACAACTCGACTTTCAATATCTATTTGACAAATTGCAATATCCATTCCATCTCTGGTTGAATCGCTGTTTTCTGTTTGGTGAAGAGTGTTCTTTATACCAACATTCAAATGTTTTAATATTTCAGATGTGCCCGAACATTGAGCCACAGCATCTCCTAATTTTTCCGAACAGATCATACTCATAAAAGCACCCGGTACACCATGCCCGGTGCAATCAGCTGCAACAATGAATATAGATTTCTCATTCTTGTGAAAAAAATAGAAATCGCCACTTACAATATCCTTTGGTTTAAAAAGAATAAATGATTCTTTAAGAGCAGAATAAATGTCAACCTTTTTGGGAAGTTTAGCTAGTTGTATTCTCTTTGCATATTTAATGCTATCTGTTATACTTTTATTTTTTTCTTCAATTATTAATTTTGATTTTTCGGCTTCTTCTTTTAGTATTGTGGCAATAATTAATTCTGTTGCTCTTTTTCCTTTTTCTTTATTTTGGAATATGAGTTCGCGGTTTGCAATAATTAATTCAGCGGCCCGTTTTTCTTTTTCTTTATTCTGAAAATCCAATTCTTTATTCGCAATAATTAACTCTGAGGCTCGTTTTTCTTTCTCTAAATTTTGAAATTTGAGTTCAATGTTAGCTATGATCAATTCTTTTGCACGCTTTTCTTTTTCTTCATTTTGAAAAAGAAGTTCTTTATTTGCTATTAATAATTCAGCTGCCCTCTTCTCTCTTTCTCTAATTTGAAAAACAAGGGCATAATTTGCCACATTTAATTCATTTGGTTTTTTAATTTTCTCGAACCAATTCATAGTTTAATTATTTTTGAGCTACTAATTATAAGCTACAATTTATAATATAAAGGTCTAGATTTTAAAACTGTACCTGTTACAAAACATTTCTGAATATTTATAATATTCACACTTTTCAATACCAATAAAAAAGGTTATCTTATCAATGATATTACTAATACATGATTAATAAAAAATGTTTAGTAATAATTAGGATTCTGATCGTAAAAGAGTATTACTTAGCCTTTGATAAGCTTTTTCTTTTTGAAATAATTTAATAGTCTTTTTACAAAACTGATCTTAATTTTTCCTGTTTCAATTTCTCCTATTAAAAAACCATAAGGATTTAAGGAATCAATGTTATCACAAACGATCTTAAACATGGCTATTAAGGGAATTGCTAAAAAGATACCGGGTAATCCCCAAACTAATTGCCCGATCACTAAAGAAATAATTGTGAACAAAGGATTTATTTTTACTTGTGAGCCTAATATAAGCGGTTCAAGTACCCAACCTTGAAATAATTGAACAAAACTGTAAGTGCCAAGAATACCAATAATCATAGGGGTACTAGCGCCCTGAACAGCGGCTACTAAAACAGTAATAATAGTGCCTGTTATATTTCCAATGTAAGGAACAATTTCTAACAAGCCACACAATACAGCAAAAAACAAAGCGTTTTCGATACCAATAATAGAAAATCCTATTCCATACATTATCCATAAAATTAATATCATTTTAGAAAGACCAACTAAATACTGTTGAGATACTTTAGTTATGCTTTGAATCACCGACTTCATTTCGTTTCTTTTATTTAGCGGAGCAAGTTTCAGTAAAAAATTTATTATGTGATCGCGATAATAAAGTAAGCCAAATATATATACGATCGTAATTGCAAAATTAGTTACAACCGATGCAAACGAACCTGCTACTCCAGGTAAAATTCCAGAAACTGACGGTTGATTATTTTTTATCATTTGAGATTGTTTTTCAATAGAAATTCCAAAGTGATGCAAAATATATTGCTGAATTTTAATACTTGCCTGCAATGCTTTTTCTTTTATTAGAGATATATCATTTGCCAATTCAGAAATTTGCCAACCAAGCAATGCTCCAATACCGGCAACAAAAAGCAATAGTACAAACACACTTGCAAAAACTGCTGCACCCCTATAAACATTCTTTTTTTCCATCCATTTACAAAACGGTAAAAACAGGGTTGCAACCACTCCACCTATTGCTAATGGCATTAAAAATTCTTTTGCAAAGTATAATGCAGCAATTACCAAAAATATCAAAAGCAAATTTTTTATAACAACTACAGCTTTAGTAGCTTTATTGGATGTAGTCCCTTTTTCTAACAATTCTTTCATACAATATAATTAAACAAAGAAATATTCTGTAACATGTTTTTTAATAATAAAAAATCTTTGGAGAAGATCTCGGTAATAAATTTTTCCAATTATTTAATTGCAATAATTTTAAATTCAACTCTTCTATTTTGTCGTCTTCCATCTGCATCATCGCTTCCATCGGGCAATGTATTAGCTTTAACAGGTTTTGTTTCACCGTAACCTTTCGCTTTCATTCTAGAAGAGCTGATACCCTTCTCTGTTAAACGAGCTACTACAACTTTTGCTCTATCTTCTGAGAGCTTTTGATTATATAGTATATCACCCTTATTATCTGTATGTCCGGAAATTTCAACTTTTACGTTAGGATATTTATTCATAAAAGAGATAAGATTTTTAATTTCAACTTTAGAAATACTTCTTAATGTAGCTTTATCAAAATCAAAGAAAATATTATTAAGTGTGATTTTTGAACCGACAATAATTGGTTCTAAAATAATGGGTTTATATATCTCGTAATAATTAGTTTCTAAAGAAATTTCCTTGTTTTCGGAATAAAAAAGATGACCCTCTGCCTGGTAAGTGATATTATAATTTTTACCGGGCGTTAAAATAAAAATATATTTACCGGTTAGGCTGTTTGGACGATAAATCCCAACAATTTCTTCGGTTAAATTATCTGTAACAATTATTTCAACATCCTCTACAGGCTTGCCTAAATTATCATTAACAATACCGATCATTAAAGTTAAAGGCACTTCCTTACCTTCAAGAAATGTGGCAACAAAATTATCCTTTTCGCCAAGTCCACCAATTCGAAATGAAGAATAATATGCTTTTAATCCATCCGGACTGATAACATAAAAAATATCATCATCAGTTGTGTTAATTGGATAGCCAACGTTTTCAGGTTCTGTCCAAGTATTATTACCAGAAAGCTTACTGGTAAATATATCAAAGCCACCCATTGTATTATGACTGTTTGAACTGAATGATAACGAAACACCATCATGATGTATAAACGCGCCATCTTCATCATATTGTGTATTTATTGCGGGTCCTAAATTTAAAGCGTTTGCCCAATCTCCTTTAGGTGTCTTACTAATAGAATATAGATCTCTCCCTCCATATCCTCCCGGACGGTTACTGGTAAAATACATTTTATTTCCATCAGCCGAAAAACAAGCACTCGACTCCCAATACTTTGAATTAATTTGATCATTTAATTTAACCGGAGCAGTCCATTTATCGCCTTTTACTGTAGTGCTATAAATATTTCCATCGCCTAGATCATCTTTATATATTAATAAATTTTGACCATCAGGTGAAATACCCACAATTGCCTCGTGTCCATTTGTATTAATAGGGCTTCCAATATTTTCAGCAGGCGACCAACCTGATTTTGTTCTTGTGGATCGATAAATATCTTCCATAAAATTCCCATCTTCATCTTTAATCGCTTCAGAAGCAGATTGCCTGCGAGAAGTAAAAAACATCACATTTTGATCTGCCGATAATACAGGCGAATAATCGGCGTAAGATGAATTGATGTTACTACCCAAATTTTCAATTTTTATATTAATTGGCTTAGCAACTAACGTTTTTGCAGTATTGCACATTTTTATTTTGTGCTCAGTTTCTATTATTAATAAATTATCAGCATTTCTGCTTTTATTTAATGTATTTATAAATAAATTATATGCTACAATCGCTTTATCAAATTGATAATCTAAATGATATGCATCGCCTAAATACTGTAAAGAAATTTCAGGCGCGCATTTTTCTTTGAGAGAATTTTCATTATAATTATCGGTAACTGATTTAGAGGCTTCTCCAAAATAAGGTAAGGCTTTAAATTTATACCTTCTTGTATTTTGGTAACAAACTCCAATTTTAAAAGCCAAGTTTAGGTTAGTACTATCCTTCTTGTACAGATCTAAAAAAATTGGTAAAGCTTCGGCGTAACCACCTTTAGCATGTGTTTTTGATTCGGATTCAGGATCTTTGTACACTTTATTGAATATCTTATTGGCACGATCATATGCTTGCTCTGAACTTTCTTGGTTGTTTTGAGTGTAAAAATCAGTACTATTTAAAACAAATAATAATGATAAAAAAATTAAAAATTTCATGTATTTTAAATTGTTAGGTAATAAAAATTATCCAACAAAAATGGGGAGATTTAAAAGAAAAAATATTACATAAATTGAGGAATAAATTACATTATTCACACATTTACCGGAAGTTAATTATTAATATAAATAAAACTAAAATCAGATCTAGTATCCATTTTGCCCCAACCTGTAATTAGATAATTAAATAATTTTTTACTCCTGTATATAAAGAGTTTGGTTCTAAGAAATTTATTTTTTTTATAAGTATAAAGCGTGAACCTCAATTTCATGAAACAAAAATAAATTGACATAATAAAAAAATTAAAAGCAGACTATTTGAAAACAAATAGTATTTATGAAAGTAAACTTCTAAAAAAAATCAAAAAAAGAAACTTTTGATCAAATATCATATTAAGAATTTCGTTTACCTAAAAACGATTGCAATAAGGTGGTAACAGTTGACTTTATTCCATCGGAGTTTTTTGCAACAAGACTTGATACGCCAATTTGCAAAACGGTTCCAAGTAATTGTTTTAAAGGGTTATGAGTTGAACCTACAAAAACTTTTTTAGAAAGATAACCTGCTGCTAAACCCATTGTGGTATTTATTAAATTATTTTTAAGATCTGGTGATTCTATTAGTTCGTTGATCTTACTTTTAATCAAATTAACAGGTTTAAGACTTTCGTATGTGACCTTAAACTCATCTTTTAATAATTGTAGTTCATTAGCCTTCTTAATTTCTAAAAGAAGTATTGATTCTCTCAATTCGATAACAGAGGATATTTTTTCCATTTTAATTAATTAAGAAATTTTGAAATTAATGAATTACTAATACTTCTTTTGATCCGATCATTCAGTACAAAAGCTAAAACACCCCAGACTATAGCATAAAATCCTGCAACACACAAAAACCCATAATAGTTTTTACCTAGTAGATCGCCTAACCAAAGGGCTAATCCAATGTTCGCAAAAACTAAGAATATAGAAAACACAAATAGTGCTATACCACGAGAAATATAAATCGATAAAATCTCCGTTGATTTATCTAATGTTTTAAGTTTTATTAAATCAAAACTTGTTTTACCATATTCTTCAAGCCTTTCAAATAGAGGCTCGAAATAAGATGTTTTGTTTTCCATAAATATGTTTTGTCTTAAAGGGTGTTTCGCAAATTAAAATAATTAACTCAATTGAGTTTTTACATCATTTTTTAATTCTTCAGCTTTATGCTTTCCCTTTTCATAAAGATCGCTTGCCTCTGTCTTTGCAGTTTCATATTTTTCTGATAAACTACATAACAACTCATCAAATTTATCTTTCAGATCATCTGCAGTGTCTTCACTTTTTCTTGAAAGTTTTTTTCTAGTTTCAGATCCTTTGTCTGGCGCAAATAATACACCGATTAACGCACCTACGGCTACTCCTGCCAATACCCCAATTACAACATTTGTTTTGCTCATGATTTTTATTTTTATTATTAATTATTATTTATTTTCTTAAACGACTTTTTTACCTTGAATGATCCTTAGAATAACAGAAATTAGCGATATTACTAAGAGAATATGTATAATACCTCCGGCGTTATAACCAATAAAGCCAATAGCCCATGCAATAACTAATATTACGGCAATTAAATAAAGTAAATTTCCCATGTTTTTTGTTTTTAATTATTATTTATAAATTATTTTTCTTTTTTAGTTTTATCAGCATCTGTATCAATCCCGGTTCTATCAGGATCAGTTTCTCTTTTCAGTTTATTAAACTTACTTTTTTTACCATCACTGTTACTTTCTTCCTCGGTTGCATCGGCATTTTTATCAGAACCTGTTTTATCAGAGTCAACATCAATACCTGTAGTGTCAACCTTTTTAACCGGAAGTTTCGATCCTTGATCAGTTTTGTTTTTAGGTGTCATTTTATTTTTAATTAAATGTTATACAATATGAAACAACCAAAGGATAAACAGGATTAGTGCAATAACCAATAACACATGTATCAATCCACCAAGTGACCCTAATGAATATCCAAGTGCCCATAGAACTAACAATACAAGAATAATTATCCAGAATAAACTTAAACCACCGCCATCTGAGCTATTACTTACTTTATTTGTTTTAATTATTGACTGTTTAATTTGGGTGATCGGTTTATCAATAGTTAAAGCTTTAAAATTTAAAACATGCTTTGGAGGAGTATATGATCTTGATGTAACTCCCTTGTTTTCATTACTAGCCACAACACGCTCATTAATTATTACAGGGCTTTTTATACCATTTTCCTTAACAGTCGGTTGCGCAGAATATTTAGCTATAGGAGATAAAACTTCAGTAGGTTTATTTTGCACCAATTTTTCATCTGCTTTCGATTTTGGAAGAACACGTTTACCATTGCTATGCGCAAAATGATAACCTTTATTATAATGACGCTTTGTTAACGACATTTTTGATCCGCAGGAAGAAAAAACGATGCCCGCAATAATTCCTATAATACTAAGAGTAATAATTTTCTTCATTTTATTTATGTTTTTTGATTAATAATTTTATTTAGATTTAAAATGCTCTTTAACAAAGGCACGTTGTTGGTTTTCTGTCATTTTATCTGCAGATAAAATATCAATTTTAATTTTGTCAAATTGATGATCTGACCTTAAAACATTAAGTAATTCGGTCTTTGCAGAAGTAGGTCCGAAAATAATTACATTACTATAATTCCTGATCTTATCTCCAATTTTTTTATAGAAGCTTTGTTGCAAATGATTCTCCTTATTATGCATCAAATTTTCATTCTTGCTTAAACTATGTTCCTTTTGTTGATGGGTAAATTCTGATTCGATCTTTATTATTTGAATACCACTTTCATTTAATTCCATTATGTTTGCATTATGATGATCCATCCATATGCCAATATTTTTTGTTTCCATTTAATTGAATTTAAATTCTAACTATTAAAGATGAATGGCTAATCCAAAAGTGGAAACTCCTGAAGAAAGATCAAGAAATAAGCCGATTTTTGTATTTAGATGATATTCTGTGCCAATGTGTCCATCAAAGTACAATCCACTCGAACCATGGCTAACAGATGTCTCACCATAATAACCATTTTCCCAAGTGGTTTTTCTGATAGCAAATCCAAGTGAACCTGCTAAATAAAAGTCCCATTTTGGCCCGGCTTTAAGTATTTGGTCAAAGTAATATGTTCCTTTAACACCAATAGGAATTACGATTGTGCGGTAATAATATTCTCTATAAGGGTAATGTGGATTACCCCAATAATAATAGTTACGATAAGCGTAAAAGCTAATAAATGGTGCAAGCGTTAAATTTTTTGCCACATCAAACTCAAAATCGAGATGGAGAACCGGCATATTATTATCAGCGTAACCATAATATCCTATTCCAACACCTGCGTTTAATGTTTTACCATATTTTTCAGATGTGACCGCTTCTTGTGAGTACATTTTAAATGCACCACTTGTAAAGAACAACAAACATATTAAAGTTATTTTTTTCATTTGAATGATATTTTACCTTTAATATTAATTACCAATTAAGTGTAATTCGTGTTTATCATTACCTTCGTAATAATAATACCAAAACGACTTCTCTTCTAATTTTAAGATCGTTAGTCTTCTTGAGGTTTGATTATCTGTACCTACAATTTGGATCTCAGTATCTTTATTTTGAAATGACCAAGTTCCTGAACCATCTAAAATACCCCAAAAATAAGAGTAAGCGCCCTTTTTTGTAAAAGTTTCAGTGTAACTAGAAACTAAAGATGTAAAATCATTTCCATTGATCTTGTAATTTTCAACCTTCCAGGTATTGGCTACTCTTTCGGCTCTAGATTTTAAACTAAAAGTAGGTCCGTCAGGATATTTTTTACAACTTTGAATAGTTGGCATTAATAATGCTGCAAGGATTATGATTACTGTGGTTATTTTTAATTTCATTTTTTATTTTTTTAATATTATTTAATTTTTTAGTAATGTGATATATTTAAGCTTAAAATCTGTAACCTACAGTGGCTTGATACCAAACATTTTTGTAACGAGGAGTCGTACTTGTTCCATCACCGTTATTATTTTGAAAATCCCATCCGGCTCTAGCGCCAATAACAATATGTCTTAATGTTAGATCGGCCCCACCTAAAAAACACAAAGTGTTTTTACGTACATTATCATTTACAAATTCAGTCTCTTGCGCAATACTTGTAGTAGCATTAGCAAAAACATCCTTTTGGTTTAATAAATAAGAATATTGAGGTCCTGCGAGCAAAGTAAAAAATTCACTTGGTTTAAACGCAAATAATAATGGAACATCAATATAACTTGTTGTACGAGTAAAATCATAAGTATTACCAAGAATTATACCGGTTGCCTGAAATCCTTTTTGAGAAAATAAGACCTCTGGCTGTACGCCTAAATACTTTCCAATTGGAATTGCAAGAAAAACACCCGCTGCCAATCCTAATTTGGGATTCGCCTGAAACGCTTCGCCTTGAGCATCATAAACATTTGAGTAATTAGCTCCGGCTTTTACTCCAAAATTCAATTTATCTCTAAGATCTGTAGAATTATCCTGACCTTTAATTATGCCAAATAATGAAATGGCCGCTGTAATTAATACTATTTTTTTCATCTTATTTAAAAGTTAAATATTTTTATTTCGTGTTTTTTATTGAGAAATCATTAAAAGCATTACCCAACTCCTCCATATCATGACTGAATTCAGTTTTAAATGTTTCCCATTTATCTTTTCCATCAGCCTTGTACTCATCCATTTTCTTTTTCATATCACTATTTTTTTGTTCTAATTCGGCAATATTCTTTTTGTAATCTTCTTTAGCTTCTTTTTTTTGCTTCTCAACCCTTGCATTAAATTCAGCTATACTTTTTTCATTTGCAGCAATTTTTTCTGCAGTTTCTATTCTATAATTATCTATTTCTTTAATATATTCATCACTGGCTTTATTTAGATCTTTATTTGCCTCGTTAACATTTTGCTGTGCCTCTTCTACCTTTTCGGCAGGAGAACTGCAGCTTGTTAAAATTGTTCCTGTAATAAATGTTGCAACAGCTATTGTTAAAATTGTTTTTTTCATTTTATTTAGTTTTAATTGGTTTATATTTAATATTTATAATTCAGAGATGATCTTATGCATTTCCTCTTTTGTTTTACCTAATTTTACCTGAAGTCTACCTAACATCTCATCTTGTTTGCCTTCAACTAATAGCATATCACTATCAGTAAGCATTGCAAATTTTTGTTTAAGTTTTCCTTTAGTTTCATTCCAGTTCCCTTTCAATTCAGTTAAATTTTTCATGATTTATTTTTTTTAGTTATTAAATTCTCTTTACAAAGGTGGGTATGTAATGATCTAAAAGTGTTACAAAACTTTAGTAATAACTTACATCATTCACACATTATCTTAAAAAAATAAAAGTTGCCTATTTTAACCAGATTAATATACATTCAGGTTTTAAAAGTTTATTATAGCAAAAAGGCATCATATAAAATATGATGCCCTCTTGCATATAATTAATAAACATTAAGCTTAATCTTTTAAAGCGTGGCTTTTTAAATTTTCTTTTTGTTTTTCAACAGCAAGGTTTGTATGACCATGTGCAGTTATAATACTTTTTGCCGCTTTTTCATGATTACCTTCTTCCTGATGTTTTGCAGCTTCAATGTGATGTTTTGCAGCAGACTCTAAATGACCAGCTGTTTTTTTGTGACTTTCAACTTCTTTTTGAATTTCAGCAGCTGTTAAAGGTGCTTTTTTTTGATTTTCTAAGTTTTTCATAACTGTTTGTTTTAGATGTGTAACTGAATTATTACGCTCCAAAGGTTTATATTTTGTGAGTGATAGTTGTTACATTTTATTTTGTAATGATTGTATTATTCACACATTTAAAATCACTTATAATTAAAGACTTAAACACTATTTTTTTAGGAATAATAAAAATAATTAAAGATTATTATTTTTGAATCCATTTCTCGGTCATACTTAACAGTACTTCCAGACCATATGGTTTTACAAGGTAATCATCTGCTCCTAATTTTAGCGTTTCAATTCTGTCGATGTTTTCAGATAATGAAGTACTAAAAATAAACGGTATATCGAATTTGTCTGATGATGCCAATAGTGTATTTAAAACTTGATGTCCTGTCATTTCAGGCATCAAAACATCACAGATAATTAAGTCAGGTTTAAATTCCTGAGCCAATTTAACTCCATCTTTTCCATTAGTTGAAATGAGTGTTTTATAACCTTCAATTTCAAAAAATTCGGACAAATTTTCTAAAAAATTCTTGTTATCATCTATAATTAAAATTGTTTTCATACAATGCAATTAATAAAATTTTATATACTATAAACTGCAATTTGATGATTAAAAGTTGTAGAGGTATTACATAACTATATCTGTTAGTTGTATAATTCACACTTTAATTATATGTGTTTAGTATAGTGAATTTTTCAAAAAAAACCACCAGTAAAACCTGGTGGTTAAAATAAATATTGACAGCGATCAACAAAAAGTAAATTACTTTTGTTTAGGTTCTGACTTTAATACTAAACTTACTATTTTAGTGTATAGTAATTTCTCATCAATGGGCTTAGCAATATAATCATTCATGCCTATAGCTTTACATTTCTCAACGTCAACCGTTGTCACGTCGGCTGTTAAAGCGATTATAGGCACTTTAGATTTAAGAGTATTTCTAATATAATCTGTAGCCTCAAACCCATTCATTTCAGGCATTTGAAGATCCATTAAAATTATATCATAAGATTTTGTTTTCATTTTTTCGATGGCAATTTTCCCATTACTTGCTATATCTCTTTCAAAACCAAAATCATCTAATAATGTTTTCATTAATAATTGATTTAGGGCCATATCTTCTACAACCAAAACTTTTATATTTTTAATTTCGGGATTTATTTCTAAAGTTTCTTCATCCAATTCGGCCTTTATATTTGTTTTTTGAAAATTTAATCTGAAAATAAAAGTAGATCCTTCTCCAATTTTACTTTTTAAGCTTATGCTTCCGCCTTGCGCCTCTACTAATTGTTTAACAATGGCAAGCCCTAATCCGGTTCCTCCATAAAGTCTAGCGGTGGAGCTGGTTGCCTGTTGAAAGTTCTCGAAAATATTTTCAACATCACTTTCTTGTATACCGATTCCTGTGTCTGAAACAGAAAATTCAATGGACACTTGGTCGTTATCTTCATTTAGTAAACGAACAGATACTGATATTTTTCCGGTTGTTGTAAATTTTATAGCGTTACTGAGTAAATTTAAAATAATTTGATTTAAACGAACCGAATCACCGATAACCATTTCCGGAAGTGAATTATCGTATTCTTTAACAAATACCAAATTCTTTTCTTGAATTTTTGTTTCAAATAATTGAAGCATTGCTGCAACTGAATTTTTTAGGCTGAAAGGAGATTTTTCAAATGTCATTTTACCTGCATCCACTTTAGCAAGATCCAAAATATCATTTATTAAAACGATCAAGTTATCGCCACTAACTTTTATTGCAGAAATATATTCTTTTTGTTTTTCAGATAGATCTGTTTTTAAAACCACTTTTGTAAATCCAATAATAGCATTCATTGGTGTTCGTATCTCATGGCTCATGTTAGATAAAAATTGTTGCTTCGCTTTCATCGCTTCTTCAGCAATTCGTGTAGCGTTCTCTGCTTTTAATTTAGCCTCTTCCGCAAATTCAGTTGCTAATTCAGCAAATACCTTAGCTTCAGTTAATTCAGCTGCATTTCTTTTTTGATCTGTTATGTCTGTTCTAACGGCAACATATTGATATGGTTTTCCTTCGTTATTTAAAAAAGGCACAATGGTTGTTTGCACCCAGTAAAAAGTTCCATCCTTAGCTTTATTCTTTAATTCGCCTCTCCATACTTTTCCACTAGTAATAGTGTCCCATAGTTCACGCATAAATTCTTTTGAATGGTATCTTGAATTAACGATACGGTGATCCTTACCTATCAATTCCTTGCGGGTATATTTAGAGATCTTGCAAAAATTATCATTTGCATGTTTTATAATTCCCTTTTCATCTGTGATGGCAACAATTGAAAATTCATCTAAGGCAAATTTATAATCTGAAACTTCTTTTAAACTTTTCTCTAAATTTGCTTCGATCATTTTTTGCTCAGTAACATCGCGAGCTGCTGCAAATACACCAAGAACATTACCATAATCATCTTTATACAATGAGGCATTGTACAATACATCTGTTAGGGTGCCATTTTTATGCTTTATCGTTAAAGGATAATCCGCAACAAATCCTTTTTCAAAAACTTGCTGATATCCAATATTTGCCATTTTTGGATCTGTAAAATAATCTGAAAAATCAGAACCAATAATTTTTTCCCGTTTAATTCCAGTAACTTTAAGTGAAGCTTCATTAACATCTGTAATCTTACCTTTTAAGCTAATAGTTACCAAAGGATCTAAACTTGCTTCAATAAGGCTGCGAGCATATTTTGCAATTTTCAATTCAGCAACGTGTTTTTCCTTTTCTATGTTTTGAAAAGCAAGCTCTTTGTTAGCTATAACCAATTCTTCAGCTCTTTTTTCCTTTTCAGACATTTGAAAAACCAGCTCTTTGTTTGCAACGACCAATTCATTTGCTCTTTTTTCTTTTTCGCTATTTTGAAAAGCAAGTTCTTTATTTAAAATACTTAATTCTTTTGCGTTTTCATTGGATAAAAGTTCTAAGGCTAGTTTTCTAACTTCAGTAACATCTGCAATGGCTAAAAGAATTAATTTTTCGGAGTTTGCCTTTTGTACAATGAGATGGGCGTTGAGTAGCATGATTTTTTCGCCAATACCCGGAAATGTATGTGTGATCTCGAAATTCTCAAAAATAAAGTTCTTTAAAAGCACATCATTAAGAAACTTTTTAAGCTTAGGTGTGTTCCATTGTTTATTACCTAAATCAAAGAAGGATATTTTCTCAGTTTGCGTTTCTTTTACATGAAATTTTTTATAAAAAGATTGATTAGCAGATTTAACCGTAAAATCCTTGTTAAGAACAAGCATCGGCTCATGAATAGTACTGATTATAGCTTCTGTGTATTCTTGTGATTCGGTTAATAGATCATTCCGTAATTGTAATTCATTATTTGATGAGAGTAATTCCTCATTAGTTGCTTGTATTTCTTCCTTTGATGTTTCAAGCTCTTCATTCAATGTTTGAAATTCTTCATTTGAAGAAACGATCTCTTCATTTGCTGCTTGTAATTCCTCATAAGTACTTTCCTGAGATTCAATGATCATCTTCATTTCAGAGCGCGTAGCATTCATCTCATCAAGCAAGGATTGTATTTTTTTGTCCTTTAAAGTAGTTTTGCTATCAGAGGGATCATTGTGGATGTTTTCAAACTGTTCCTGTAATTTAAAAACGATAAGTAATATTGGTTCATTCCTTTCAATTTCGAGTGGACATACTTCAAGAGATATCATTTGTGTTATACCTCCTATTGTAAATTCAATTCCGGATTTAACGACCGATTGCTTTGTTTTAATTACTTTATTAATGGTGTTTCTAAGTTCAAAAACAAATTCAGGGCGGGTTATTCTTAAAATATTAAGGCTTGCTTTACCCGGCGGATGAATAAGGTAAGGAGAAATCGGACCTCTGAATTCAAGAATCTCCATTTCTTTATTAACAACGGCACAGGCAGGCATATAATTAGAAAGCAGAAATGAGTCGATCACATTTTCTATTCCCGATGGATTCCCATTAATATTTTTAGAAATAGTATTTATTCTTTTATTTTCAGAACTTACTCTTGGCAAATAAGAAGGAAGTTCTAATATTTTTCGTTTGCCTGAATTTTCTTTTCTGATATAGATCTTAAATTTACTATTGAGTTTTGAAAATATTGTTGAAGGTGTACCAACTGTTTCTGCATTTCCTAGCATTAAATAGCCTTTTTCATTTAAGGCAAAATGTAAAATATTAAATACTTTTTTTTGAGTGGACGAATTAAAATAGATCAATAAATTTCTACAACTAATAAAATCCATTCGCGAAAAGGGGGGATCTTTTAAAATATTATGAGGAGCAAATACACACATTTCACGGATTTCTTTAATGATCTGATAATTTTCTCCGTTCTTAATAAAAAAACGTTCTAATTGCCTTTTTGAAACTGATTTTACGTCATTCAGAGAATAATCTCCTAATCGTGCATGATTAATAACTTGTTCGCTTAGATCTGTAGCAAATATTTGTACAGGAATTATTTTTGCCTTGTCATTCTGAAGTTCAGTAACAAGCATGGCAATAGAGTATGCTTCTTGCCCTGTTGAACAAGCCGGCACCCATATTCGTAAAGTATCAAAAGGTGTTTTACTTTTTAGAAGGCGAGGTAGAAGTGTTGTTTTTAAAAACTTAAATGTTTCTGTATCCCTAAAAAACCCGGTAACATTAATAAGTAGGTCTTTGTAAAGTAATTTTAATTCACTATTTTTTTTATGTAAAAGTTTTAAATATTCATTTTGATCTTTTACTCCACATTGAATAATTCTGTGATTCAATCGGCGTTCAATAGTAGCTATTTTATAATTATTAAAATCAACTCCCGTCTCTTTAAGCAGAAGTTCAAAAATTGGATCCAATAATGATGTAGTATTTTCAGGTTTAATTGCTTTTTTATTTTTTAAAATACCATGCTTTAATCCGTTTTTACTTAAGCGTACTATTTCTTGTGCAATTTTTTTTGGAGATAAAACATGATCTACTGCCCCGGAGGAAATGGCTGCTTTTGGCATACTGCTAATTTGTGCTGATCCATCCTGTGCAAATGTTAGACCTCCAGCATCTTTAATTGCTTTAATGCCAATTTTTCCATCACTGGCATATCCCGAAAGTATTATACCTATAACGTTCTCTTTGTGTGTTTGAGCAAGTGAAGCAAATAATACATCTATAGAAATAACTGAACTGTTTTTTGGACGAGTAAATAGTTTTATATGACCATCTAAAACTTTAATTATTTTATTATGTGGAATTACGTATACATTATTAGGAGACATCTGTTCCATGTCCTCAATTTCCTGTACTTTCATTTTGGTCACTTTAGCTAAAATGGCAGGAAGCGTACTCTTATGATCAGGGTTTAGGTGTTGCACATAAATATAGGCCATGCCTGTATCTGCCGGTAAATTTCGCAGTAATAGACTTACAGCTTCTAATCCCCCGGCGGAGGCACCAATTGCAACAATAGGAAAATCTTCTTCCTTTTTTAGAACATTATTAGCAGAGGGAGCTTTTTTAGCTAATGCTTTTTTATTACTATTGGCCATTCTAGATTTTATCATGTGTCTTTAGCGTAAACATGAAAAAATCTTGTTGATTAAAAGAAAAAACAAAATATTATTTACTACTTGTAAGGTAACATATTATTTCAATAAACAAAGTGAATTAAATCATAGTTAATGTAAAAAAAAGGTTCATACCGTATATAAACATATAAGACATTACATCCTATCCATATACCAACTCAATTGTTTTTCCATTTTTTTGTACTTAAAGATAGTAGTGATGATCTTTTGCAAGCGCATAAAAGCTGTCTCACTTTTTACAACATAGTCAAAGGCTCTATGGTGCATGCAATTTACAGCTACATCTATCTTATCTTGAGAGGACAACATAATTACTGGAATATCTTGATTGTACTCCTTAATTTTATCTAATGTTTCGATTCCATTCATGGCAGTTTTATCGATACCATCTAATTGATAGTCTAGAATGATAACGTCCGGGTTATAAGATAATTTTTTTAAACATAGTTCACCGGTCGCAAAAGTTTCGATAACAAAATCAGCATGGTCAAGAAATTCAAGTTCGAGGGATTTTAAAAACACAGCATCATCATCCACCAAAAAAAGTTTTATTTTTTCTTTATTCATCATTTCGTATTTTTAATTCTATTAAACTCTTCTTCTAATTCTGAGCAAGCTTGACCACAAACCTTTTCAAGACTAATAACTAATTCATGAATTTCATGTGTTTGTTTCTGCGTGCTTGCGTATTCCTGAATTTTTTTTGCGATGTTTTCAAAATCAGTACTTATTCCCATAATGGAAAATGAAGGAATCATTTTGTGAACAGCTAAGTATACGGTATCCCAATCTTTTTCATGCATACTTTTTTTCATTGCATTTATTAGCGGAGGGGTTTGTTCTAAATAAAGCGATATCATTTCCATCATAAGAACTGGATTTGATTTAGTACGTTTCATTAAATAATTTAAATCTGTACACTTTAGTTTCTCATTTAAACTGTTCGCAATTTGGGGTTTTTCAGTCATGATCATTGGTTTTTTTACGAAGCTTATTATTTTACTATATAGCAATTTTTCATCTACAGGTTTTGCAATATAATCGTTCATACCAACAGCCTTGCATTTTTCAAGATCTACAGTGGTTACATCGGCTGTTAATGCAATAATTGGAATTTTTGAATTCATCGTATTGCGAATATATTCCGTAGCTTCAAAACCATTCATTTCAGGCATTTGAAGATCCATTAATACGATATCAAAAGATTTATTTTTTAGTTTTTCAATTGCTATTTTTCCATTAGCGGCAATATCACGTTCAAATCCAAAATCATCTAAAAGTGTTTTCATTAATAATTGATTAAGGGCAATATCCTCAACCACTAATACTTTTATATTTTTAATTTCGCTGTCTAATTCTATTATTCCTGTTTCTAATTCAGCAGATGCTTTTGTTTTCTGAAAAGGTAAAACAAAACTAAATGTAGACCCTTCGTCAACTATACTTTTCACGTTTAGACTTCCTCCCTGAGGTTCTACTAACTGTTTTACAATTGCAAGCCCTAATCCTGTGCCGCCAAATAGTCTTGAGGTACCACTGGTTGCTTGCTGAAAATTTTCGAATATCTTTTCAATTTTGTTTTGAGCTATTCCTATGCCGGTATCAGAAACTTCAAAAACAATATTCGCTCTTTCATCATCTTCATTAAGTAGTTTAACACTTACTGTAATTTTTCCGGTTGATGTAAACTTAACTGCGTTACTTACCAAATTTAAAATTATTTGATGCAGTCTCACAGGGTCACCCACAAGTACTTCCGGAATATGGTCATCATATTCTTTCACTAAGATCAAATTCTTTTCCTGGATCTTCGTTTCAAATAAATGGAGCATTGCCGATACTGAAGACGCCATTTTAAATGGTGTCTTTTCAAAAGTCATTTTTCCAGCGTCTACCTTTGCAAGATCTAATATATCATTTATTAAAACGATCAATGCATCCCCACTAATTTTGATCGCCGATAAATATTCTTTTTGTTTTTCAGTTAGTTCGGTTTTTAATACCACTTTCGTAAATCCGATGATCGCATTCATAGGCGTACGAATTTCATGGCTCATATTAGATAAAAATTGTTGCTTCGCCTTTACTGCATCTTCTGCAATTCTTGTTGCATTTTCTGCTTTTACTTTTGCTTCCTCTGCAATACCTGTAGCTAACTCTGCAAAAACTTTAGCTTCAATTAATTCTTTTTCAATTCTTTTTTGCTCGGTAATAACCCTGGCAACTATTACAGCGCCTAAAATATTTCCTCTATCATCCTTATAAACAGAGCCGTTAAACAATACATCTGTTAATTCACCATCCTTTATCGTTAAGGGAAAATCGGCTACAAATCCTTTTTCAAAAACTTCCTGATAACACTCGCGTGCTTTTTTGGGTTCAGTAAAAAAGTCAAAAAAATCGGAGCCAATCAGTTTTTCACGGTTTTCTCCGGTAACTCTTACAGAGGCCTGATTAGTATCTGTTATTTTTCCTTCTGGACTAATAGTAAATAGAGGGTCTCGGCTGGCTTCTATAAGGCTTAATGAATACTGTGAAGCTAATTTTGCAGAATAGCTTAAAGCTTCGAGTTCTTTATTTGCTATTTCCCGCTTTTCTTTTTCTTTATTTTGAAAATCCAGTTCAATATCCGCGATCACTAATTCCGCAGCTCTTTTTTCCTTTTCACTTGTTTGAAAAATAAGTTCTTTATTTGCGAGAAATAATTCGGCAGCCCTTTTTTCTTTTTCCTCATTTTGAAAGGCTAATTCTTTATTCGCAATTATTAATTCCGCTGCCCGTTTCTCTTTTACACCATTTTGAAAGGCAAGTTCTTTATTTGCAATTCCTAATTCAGCCGCTCTTTTTTCTTTTTCTTCATTTTGAAAGGCAAGTTCTTTATTAGCTACAATAAGTTCAGCAGCACGTTTTTCTTTCTCGTTATTTTGAAAAGCTAATTCAATATTTGCAATGCTTAATTCTGCTGCTCGTTTTTCTTTTTCTTTATTTTGAAAAACAAGTTCTTTATTCGCAATAATTAGCTCAGCTGCACGCTTGTCCTTTTCTTCGTTTTGAAAAAGCAGTTCTATATTTGCAATACTTAATTCAGCTGCTCGTTTTTCTTTCTCTTCATCCTGAAAAGCAAGTTCTTTGTTAGCAATTCCTAATTCAGCAGCTCTTTTTCCTTTTTCCTCATCTTGAAAAGCAAGTTCTTTATTTGCAATTCCTAATTCAGCCGCTCTTTTCCCTTTTTCTTTATCCTGAAACACAAGTTGTTTATTTGCAATTCCCAATTCAACTGCACGTTTAACTTTTTCCTCCTTTTGGTAAGCAAGCTCATTATTTGCAGCTACTAATTCCGCAACAAGCTTATCTTTCTGCTCGTTTTGAGAGGCAAGTTCCTTGCGAGCTGAAATTAACTCATCTTTTTCCGATATCTTCTTTTTTGCCATATAATAAATGGTTAAGTCCTTTAAAGCAGACCATCCTACTTACCGATATCCTCTATCGGACTTCGTCTTTTATCTTTTAATTGTTTAAAATGAGAAGGCGAAAGACCGGTGACTTTTTTAAATTGATTTGACAAATGAGCTACACTACTGTAATTCATTTTCCAGGCAATTTCAGTTATATTCAACTCCCCGTAAATGATCAATTCTTTGATGCGTTCAATTTTATGGGAAATTAGAAATTGCTCTATCGTTGTACCCTGAACTTCCGAAAATAAGTTTGCAAGGTATGTATAATCATGATTTAGTTTTTCGCTTAAATAATTTGAAAAATTTATTTTAATAATTTCATCCGAATGATGAACCATTTCAATAATAACATTTTTAATTTTTTCTATCAAAACAGCTCGCTTGTCATCCATTAATTCGAGACCTGAACTATGCAAAGCAGTTTTCAACAACTCTCGTTGATCTAAAGAAATAGTCTCCATGATCTCAACTTCGCCAAGATCAACAAGCATAAAATGTAAGCCAAGTTTTTTTAACTCTTCTTTTACAGCCATTTTACATCTGGCGCTTACCATATATTTTATGTAGAGTTTCAAATAATATTATAGTTAATAGATTTATACAAAATTGGCTCACATTATGATGGAAAAGTTATATAACTAAGTAAAAAAGTTACATAATTCACACATTTTTATTTAAGCCAAGAACAAAAAAATTGGTTATTGAAGGTCTTAAGAGGTTTTGACCTGTTTGTGGATCAAAGTTTTACACTTTATTGTAAGGTAAACAAATATTTTCGGTTTACGATTTTTTATTGCATCAACTAATTATAAAAAAAGCCAAATCCAATAGTGAAAGCTGTTAACGGCTCAAAAAAACTCTTTTAACGACCTGATTTAATCGATGTATGAATAGGCTTTGTTATCGTAACAAATTGACTTCTGGTGATAATGTTATAAATCATCACGCTAATTATCGCTGAAAAAAAGCACCAAACAGATAAAACGGTATCATTAAAGGCAAATATTGATATCAAATACGAAACTAAAACAAAAACTCCCATAATGTTTACTTTTCTATTACTCGAAATAAAATGAGAAATAACTGTTGGAATTAAATAAAGTACACCGAAAATTTGTTTGGTTTGGTTTGGTAATTCTAAATCATAATGAATATGGTAAGGCGTAATAATTGAACTCGAATTATAAAAAAGAAAATATATGGTGGATAGTATTGAAAATATTATCCCAAACAACGATACTATACTTAAAATCTGTTTCCGCCTACGCTCTTTTTCAATAAAATAAACTGATAAAGGAATCCATGCCGGCCAAATAAAGAGCGCTATCCATAAAAAAAAATTAGTCGCCAAGGGATTTAGATGATCGATATTAGAATTTAATAATGACATCCAAACAAAACCTTCTGAAAACTGTTGAACGGCAAAAACAAGTGGAATGACCGCGAACATTAATTGACCGGGTCCCTTCACTTTTTTTACAGATGCAACACCGATAACTGTTAGCAAAGTACCGGCAACAAAACTAGCAGTTGTTGAAAAACACATAAATTATTTTAATTAATTTAAAAAATAGTACTTTATAAATATGATCTTATATGTCCTTAAAATGATCATTTAATTCACATTTTATATAATAAAACTATTTGTTTATTCCATCGTTTAGGTTTAAACCGAATAAGCTAATATTTAATAATGGCAATATTAAAGGTTATTATACAAAATTAATTTAATGTTAAAAATGAAGAAACTTACAAAGTTCACTTATTCATCATATTATATCCAAATATTGCAAATATTCCCACGCCAACAAAAACGAGTAAAAACATAGCCATGTATCTAGATATGCCAAACTCCTTAACTAAAAGCTTAATAGGTGCCGTGATTATATTATTTACAAGTTTACTTATCATTGTTAAAGACCCATAACCTTTTAAAATATAATCTTTTGCCCCTGCTCTAAACGTCTCTATTGAAACAGCGATATCTTCATTACTAGATAACATAATAACTTCGGTTTTTGGATTTTTTTCCTTGATCAATTTTAGAATTTCCAAACCATTTTTACCTTCCATATTATAATCTAAGATCACAATATGAGTATCTTCATTTACATTAGCCAAACAACTTTCTCCATCATAAAAAATTGATATTTCTAAACTAACACCAAACTTATTTTTTAAATAATTTTTAAGATCTGCCACTAGCAATTTATTGTCGTCAACAATAAATAAATTTATTCCTTGAGTTTCCATATTGTTGTTTTTTGTTTTTTTATAAGTATTTACAAATCAAATTTGATTCAATTAATTAAACCAATTATCTAAAAAAGCCTTTTACGATAACATTTATAGGTCTTGCAACAATGTTATATACGAGTTTAACGATCTCTCTTGATGAATTATATCCGTTTTTTACAATATAGTCTTTAGCGCCTGCCCTAAAAGTATCTATTGCAACAACAATATCTTCATTGCTTGACAGCATAATCACTTCTGTTTTTGGATTAATTTTTTTTATTGACCTTAAGATCTCTAAGCCATTTTTTCCTTCTAAAAAATAATCCAAAATAACAACATGTGTATCTGCATTTAATTCAGCTAAACAGCTTTCTCCATCATAAAAGGTTGATATATTTAAACTATTTTCAAATATAATTTGTAAATGGTTTTTAAGGTCGGCCACTAATAATTTATTATCATCAACAATAAATAGATTTGTTACTTGAGTTTCCATACGATCCTTTCATTAATAAATAATATACTACAAAGTAGAGCATATAAATTAATGAAGGCATTACACCATTAAAGTAATATGTTGCAAAATTCACACAAGGAAAAGAAAATCTAAAAAGACAGACTTATTATAAAAAAAATAAAATAACCTTTGAATGATAAACTTACTAAGAACAAGATCTATTCTAAAGAATTTAAAAGATCTTCTAATTCATTTTCGGTTAGATCGCGCCACTCCCCTACTTTTAGTTTTTCGAGTTTAATATTCATAACTCGTACACGTTGCAATTTGATAACTTGATAATCAAACATAGTGCACATACGGCGGATCTGTCGGTTTAAACCTTGCGTTAATACAATTCTAAAAATACGTTTAGCATTTGGCTCTAGGCTAACAGTACAAGGTTTTGTTTTTACTTTTTCTCCGTTCAATAAAACACCTTCTGAAATATCTTTTAAGAATTGTTTACGCACCGGAAAATTTAAAGTAACAATGTATTCTTTTTCGTGACCATATTTAGAATTCGCAATCTTATCAATGATCTCGCTGTGATTGGTTAATAGAATTAATCCTTCAGATTCTTTATCTAATCTGCCAACCGGATAAACATTTTGAGGATGACCAACAGCATCGATAATATTATTTGCTATTTTTTCGGAAGTACACTCAATACCTTTTGGTTTGTTATAAGCAATATATGTTGGCACATAGTCTCTTACCTCTAATTCTTTTCCATCCACCAAAACAATGTCGCCTTCTTTTACAGTGGTACTGATGGTTGCAATTTTTCCATTTACAACCACTTTTTTATCATCTATCAACTCGTTTGCTTTTCTTCGTGATGTAAAACCAGACTGACCAAGGTATTTATCTATTTTCATGCTGCAAATATACTAGTATATAAAATTCTTTCGGTTGAAATAACTAAATTTATAATGAATAAAAGTTCAACTTTAAAAGGATCAAATGAATTCTCGCAGAAATTTCATTAAAACAACAGGTTTAATAAGTGCCGCAGCATTATTTACACCTACAGATGCTATAGCAGCATTACCTGAAGAGACCTTAACTAAAATAAAACCTCAAGCCTTAAAACCAGGAGATACAGTAGCCATAAGCTCTCCCGCAGGTGCTGTGTGGGATGAAAATCAAATTGAAAAATTTAGTGATATTTTAAAAAGCTTTGGTTTTAAAGTAGTAATTGGCAAAACTCTAAAAGAAAAATTCGGCTACTTTGCAGGATCAGACGAGCTAAGGGCGGCAGAGATAAACGAATTATTCGCCAATAAAACCATTAAAGGCATTTTTTGCATGAAAGGTGGTTGGGGCTGTGCGCGCATTTTAAATAAATTAGATTATAAGATCATTAAAGAAAATCCAAAAGTATTAATTGGATTTAGCGATATAACTTCGTTACTTTTAGCAATCACATCAAAAACGGGATTGATCACCTTTCATGGTCCGGTGGGTAACTCAGGTTGGAACGAGTTTACAAAAAATGTGTTTACAAATGTTGTAATGACAAAAAAACAGTTTAGTTTTCCTGAAAACCCAATTGGAGAAGATAGAATTTACACCATTCATCCGGGTAAAGTAAGTGGTGAATTAGTTGGCGGTAATTTAACGGTATTATCTTCCTTAATTGGCAGCGAATACTTACCCAATTGGAAAAATAAAATTCTTTTTTTAGAAGAAGCAAAAGAAGAACCTTATAGTATTGACAGAATGCTAACGCAATTAAAACTAAGCGGCGTTTTAGATTCTATAAGTGGATTTGTTTTTGGTAAATGCGCCAAATGTTTGGCAGAAGAGCCTTTAAAGGCCTTTACCTTTCACGAAGTGATCTTGCAGCATATACAACCTTTAAAGATCCCTGCCTATTATGGTGCCATGATCGGGCATATTGAAAACAAACTAACCGTTCCTTTGGGAATAAGCGCAACGATGGATTCAGATAAGGGGATACTTTCTTTAGAAGAATCGAGTGTTAGCTAAACAAAAAACGCCCTACTTTTCAGCAGAGCGTTTAAATTGTCATTCCGACCGAAGGAGGAATCTAAGATCCCTCCTTCGTCGGGATGACAATTACAATTTCTATAAATGTATCACTTCGCCATAAGCCGCAGCTGCAGCTTCCATAATGGCTTCGCTCATTGTTGGATGAGGATGAATTGTTTTAATTAATTCATGTCCTGTAGCTTCTAATTTTCTTAAAGCAACAATTTCGGCGATCATTTCAGTTACATTAGCACCAATCATGTGTGCACCCAGTATCTCGCCGTATTTCGCATCAAAAATTAGTTTAATAAAACCGTCTTTTGCTCCCGATGCACTTGCTTTTCCAGATGCAGAAAAAGGAAATTTACCAACTTTAATTTCGTAACCTGCCTCTTTTGCTTTTTTCTCGGTAAAACCAACGCTTGCAACCTCAGGCTGACAATACGTACAACCCGGAATGTTGTTATAATCAATTACTTCAGTATGTAAACCTTTTATCTTTTCAACACAAGTAATTCCTTCGGCACTGGCAACGTGTGCTAATGCTTGTCCGGGAACACAGTCTCCAATAGCGTAATAGCCCGGTACGTTAGTAGCATAATATTTATCGACAACAATTTTACCTTTATCGGTTTTAACGCCTGCTTCTTCCAAACCTAATCCAGTGATATTAGCTTCAATACCAACAGCAGAAAGAACGATCTCTGCGTCTAAAGTAATATTACCGGTTTTTGTTTTAATGTTTACTTTGCAACCATCGCCTTTAGTATCAACACTTTCAACCGATGCTTCGGTCATAATTTCGATACCAACTTTTTTAAATGATTTCTCTAATTGCTTGCTTACTTCTTCATCTTCTACCGGAACGATATTTGGTAAAAATTCAACGATGGTAACTTTAGTACCCATAGTTGCATAAAAATACGCGAACTCTACGCCTATTGCGCCGCTACCTACAACTACTAAAGATTTAGGTTGTTTTGGTAAGGTCATAGCCTCTCTGTATCCAATAATTTTTTTACCGTCTTGAGGTAAGTTTGGTAACTGACGAGAGCGAGCTCCTGTAGCAATAATAATATGTTTTCCTTCGTAAGTAGTTGTTTTACCATCTGCGGTAACATCCACTTTTTTTCCTGCTTTAACTTTAGCAGTACCCATGATAACATCGATCTTATTTTTTTTCATTAAGAACTGAATGCCTTTGCTCATGCCGTCTGCTACATCGCGGCTGCGTTTTACAACACCACTAAAATCAGCTTTAATATTATCGGCACTAATGCCATAATCTTTAGCGTGATTTAAATATTCATATACTTGTGCACTTTTTAATAATGCTTTTGTTGGGATACATCCCCAATTTAAACAAATACCACCAAGGCTTTCGCGCTCAATAATGGCAGTTTTAAAACCTAATTGTGATGCTCTAATTGCTGTAACATAACCACCCGGTCCGCTACCTATTACTATTATATCGTAGTTCATATTTATTTATTTTAAAGTGTTCTAATTTAAATACTTTTATTTGATTTGGATGTTATTCAAAAATTTAATTAATAATTTTTCCGTTGGTATCAATTTCTACAACTTCATAACCAAGTTTTTTCACTTTATCTAAATTAGTTGCTTTATCGCCAACAATTACCACGATCATATTATTATATGGTAAATACTTTTTAGCGTAATCATTAATTTCAGCCTTAGTGATGCCATTTAATATGCGAGTTTGAACCGACACATAATCTTTTGGTAAATTATATTCTAAAACACGTTTAATAAAATATAACTTTTGTGTTGGTGATTCGTATTTAAGCGCATCACTTTGAGCAATTGCATTTTTAGTAAAATTCAATTCATCATCAGTTACACCACCCTCATTGTATTTCTTTAATTCTTTAAAAATCTCAACCATTGCGCTATCTGTTGTATTAGCTTTAAAACCACCTGAAATAGTATATGGTCCTGCATATTTTGTGCCTGAAAATCCTGCACGAGTTCCGTATGTCCAACCTTTTACTTCACGCAACAAAAAGTTTATTCGGCTATTAAATGCGCCGCCAAAACTATAATTCATTATTTGACTTCTATAGAACGAACCATTATAATCATATGGTAATGCCATATAACCAATTCTAATTTCACTTTGAGCAGCTCCCTTTTTATCTACAAAATAAATTTTTGTTTTTTCTATTTTAGGAAGGTCGCTTAATAGAACATTATTAGCATTGGCATCAAATTTTCCTTGAGGAATAAATGCTAATTCTTTTACGATTTCATCTTTTGTAACATCACCGGTAACAGCTATCGATAAAGCATTTGAATTAATGTTTTTATAATATGCCTTAACATCATCAATAGTTAATTTACTAACTGTTTCGGTTGTACCGTCGGCCGGATAGCTCATTACATGGTTTGGTCCGTATAATAATCTTCTGTAGGCAAGATCGGCCATGTTTGCGGCATTAGTTTGACCTTGCGTAATACCATCTAACTGTTGTTTTTTATCCGTTTCAAATTCTTCAGCGTCAAATTTTGGTTGAAGCATTGATTCTTCAACAATTTTTAAAGTTGCTTTTAAATTTGCTTTAGTACACTGAATGCTAACACTAAGATCTTCATCGCCGGCATAATAATTAACAGAAGAGCCTAAGCGGTCTAATTTATTTTCAATTTCTTCTGCAGATGTTTTAGTAGAACTTTCTGAAAGCATACTTGCTGTTAGATCTGCTAAACCTGATTTTTCCTTAGGTTCATATAAATGACCTGCTTTATAACTTAATAAAATATTCACTTTTGGAAATTCATTTTCAACAACACCGATTAAAGGAATGCCACCATTAATGGTTGTAGAATAAAAATCAGGAACCGGAACCGCTGAAGCCGGTCCGGCATTTGGCATAACAGAGCGGTTAAAATTATCTTTAGGCTCAACAAATTTTAAATTTTTGTATTCGGCACTTTCTTGCTCAACGGTACGCTCGTACATTTTCCAATTGTCCGGTTTAGCGGTAAGATCAGCTTTGCCCTTTGGTAAGCAGCTTAAAATAACTGCAGGTTTATCTTTAATGTAAGTATTATAAACACGCATTACATCAGCTTTAGTAACTGTCATGTATCTGCTAATTTCTTTCTTAATATAATTAGCATTTCCTGTTAAAGTATAATAAGCTGCTAAAGTAGCACCTTTGCCTTGAACAGTGCTTAATCGATTATATAAATTGCTTTGAAACTGAGCTTTATACTTTATAAGATCGTCATCTGTAGCACCCGTTTTCTCCCATTCTGATAATGCTTTTTTAAGTTCTTTTTCAATTTCAGCTAATGAAGTTTCCGGATTTGAACGGATCATTATTTGAAACTGACCAGCTAATTCGCGAGAGAATTGGAAAGTGTTCGCACTAGTTGCTTTTCTGCTTTCTATGAACGTTTTATATAAAGGAGAACCTTGAGACCCTGATAAAATAGTAGAAAGAATGTCAAGAGCTGCATCGTCTTTATCATTTGCCTTTACTGTAGGATATGCAATATTGATCATTGGAAATCTAACATTATCTTCATACGAAAGATATCTGTTCTCGGTTAATTTTACCGGAGCAACAGTTTGAGGCTTTACTTCAGGACCAACTTCTATACTTCCAAAATATTTTTGAACCAATAAAAGAGCATCGTCAGTTTTAACATCTCCTGAAATAGTTACAACCGCATTGTTTGGCCCATACCAACGCATATAAAAACGCTTAAGGTCGTTAACATCCACTCTATCAAGATCAACTAAATAACCAATTGTTGTCCAGCTGTAAGGGTGTCCTTTAGGATAAAGCGCTTCGCCGGTTTTTTCGCCAACAACACCATAAGGTGCGTTATCGTAGCGCTGCCCTCTTTCGTTTTTTACGGTTGCACGCTGAACTTCAAATTTCTTTTGAGTAACAGAATCCAATAAAAAACCCATTCGATCTGATTCTAACCAAAGCATTTTTTCTAATTGATTACTTGGTACAGTTTCAAAATAATTAGTTCTATCTGTATTTGTTGTTCCATTTAAGGTACCTCCGGCTTCGGTAATAATTTTAAAATGTTGTTCATCGGCAACATTTTTTGACCCTTGAAACATCATGTGCTCAAAGAAATGAGCAAAACCGCTTCTTCCTTGTTGCTCGCGGGCACTACCAACGTGATAAGTGACGTCAACATAACAAATAGGATCGCTGTGATCTTCATGTATTAAAACTGTTAATCCATTTGAAAGCTTATACTTTTTATAAGGAATTACTATTTCGTTACCAACTTTTTTAACCTCTTCGATAAATGTTGGAAAAGGATAAGTTGTTGCCGGCCCTGAGCTGGCAATAGGTTTATTTTTTTGAGCATTTATTGAAACCAAGCTAATGGTAAATAATGCAACTGTTAAGGCTATTTTTTTCATAATATTAAAGATTAGCAAATATAACAGAAATGTGATTTTTAGCGGCAAAAAAATGGATTTTAATTAGAATATTATTATAATCAAGTTTTGTAATTTTTAACACGCTTCTGTCACTTAACAAGTTTTTGTTTGTACCTTTGTATGACTAAATCAAAAAATCATGTATCCAGAAGCAATAGTAAACCCAATGAAAGCCGAGTTAACAACTGCTGGCTTTAAGGAATTAACAAACCCTGAAGATGTAGATAACGCAATTAAAGCTGAAGGCACAACCTTATTGGTTGTTAATTCGGTTTGTGGATGCGCTGCAGGTGCATGCCGCCCAGGAGTTAAAAAGAGTTTAGAAAACGCCAAAAAACCGAGTAATTTAACCACTGTTTTTGCAGGCTTTGATGTTGATGCTGTTTCTCAAGCAAGAAAGCACTTTTCTCCATATCCGGCTAGCAGTCCTGCTATAGCCCTATTTAAAAACGGAGAATTAGTTCATTTTGTTGAGCGTCATAATATCGAAGGGCATAACGCAGCAGCAATATCTGAACATTTAAAGGCTGTTTACGACGAATTTTGTTAATTAAATCAAAACTTATCTTTAAAAGACGCATATTTTGCGTCTTTTTTTGTTAATTTAGGTTACTTTTGTCGAAATAAGGAATTAATAAAAAAGAAAAAAAATGAAATTATTTAAAATTTTAGCGGCAAGTTTATTGCTAACTATAGGAAGTTTGACTATTACCTCTTGCGGAGGTGACAAAGAGAAGGAGGTAAACCCCTTAGCAGATAGTTTACAAAGTGTTAATGGTGAATTAAACGGCAAACTAGGTGAGAAAGAATTAGCTCTACAAGAATTCATCACTAATTTTAATGAGATCCAAGAGAATTTAAATGCTATTAAAGAAAAAGAAAAAATCGTATCAAGTAATAGCGCACAAGGAGACGTAAAAAGTAAGGAAGATCAAATTAAAGAAGATATTCAAGCCATTTACGATTTAATGTCAAAAAACAAGAACCGTATTGGGTCTTTAACACAAAAATTAAAAAATAGTAATTTAAAATTAGAAGGTTTGGAGAAAATGATCGAGAACCTTCAAAACAGTATTAATTTAAAAGATGAAGAAATTGCTGACCTTAAAACCAGAATGGAGGGATTAAACATTGAATTATCAAACCTTACAACCAACTATCAAGAGGTTGAAACAGAAAATCAAGTTAAAACCAACGAAATAAACACCGCGTATTATGCAATTGGAACATCTAAAGAATTAAAAGAAAAAAATGTAATCTCTAAAGAAGGCGGTTTTATTGGAATTGGAAAAACCACTAAGGTAAAATCGGATTTTAATAAAGAATATTTTACAAAAGTGAACATTGAGCAAACTGCATCTATTAATATTGGTGCAAAAAAAGCTAAAATAATTACCACTCACCCGAGCAGTTCATACAAAATTATTGGCGAAAAACCGGTTGAAAAAATTGAGATCACTAATGCAAAAGAATTCTGGAGTGCATCAAAATACTTAGTTATTATTATTGAATAATTAATAATTTAATATTAAAAAGGCCCGATCGTTAGTCACGATCGGGCCTTTTTATTTTATCTCACCTGAAATATTATTTTACTTTTCTGGCCGCCACCATCATCTCTTCGCCAATATTAAAAAAAGAAAGTGTGTTATAGATCATGTTATGAATTAAAACAAATAATTTTAATTGCCACATGGGTTTATCTGTAAACTTATTAAAGTATTGTTGGCGTTCTGCCGCGTTAATAGAAGTGTTCGCCTGCGCTGTAGTTTGTTTTTTATTGCTTTTAAACTTCTTAATGAACGGCAATAAGGTGTACATGATAAACAACTTTATTTCAAACGACGATTTTATTTTAACAACCTCATAACCGTTACGTTCCAGTATTTTAGTAATTGTTTCTTTACCAAAATAATTAACGTGATCCAGACCCATCATTTTCCAGTTATCTTTATGGCGTTTTGCAAAATAACTATCAATTTGAGGTACCTGCAAAAACAAATAACCATTTGGCTTGGTTAACTTTGCGCATTTTGCCAAAAATTCATCTGCCTTATCAATGTGTTCTAAAACGTCCCACATCGTTATAATATCAAATTTTTTCGCTTCATCCATTTCAAAAAAATCGATGTGATCTACAGGAAGTTTAAGGTCGTTTACACAATATAAATACGGCTGTTCAGATATTTCTACACCATATACATCATACCCTAATTCTTTTCCGGCCAACATAAAATGCCCCCAGCCTGCGCCGAGATCAAACAATTTGCCTGACTTAATAAATTTTTGAATGAATTTAAAACGTAATTTATGTCGTTGAATTTTTATCCAGTTATTTCCTGCTCTAACAGCTGCGGTAACATCTGCATTTTTGTATTGTGTGTATTGAATTTTTTTTCTGTAGTATGGAGGGATGAAGTGTAATGAGCAGTTATTACAAGTAACAACTGCAAAATTTTCCTTCTGATATTTTAATTGAAATTTATCTTTATCGTTATTTCCACAAACACAACAATGTATATCTTCGGCCATAAAGGCTGGTATTACTGCCATAAATCTTTTAAGGTTTTGTTTCTAATTCCCAGGTACTTTCGGTAATAGGATTTTGATCCCTAAAATAGGAAACGCCTCCCCAACTAAAAATTTTCTTTTGATACACCCAGGCCATTTGTTCTTTAACTACCACCCTTTGAAT